>JBBSSV010000017.1:0-15595 GCA_038241705.1 Burkholderiales bacterium
CGCCATCGGCCTGTACGCCGCACGCGTAGTGCAGATGACGCAGATGCCGGAATTGGTGGCATTAATGCACAGCCTGGTCGGTTTGGCGGCAATGCTGGTCGGTTATGCCAGCTTCATTGACCCTGCCGTCTATGCCAACTTTACGGGTGCCGAAAAAGTCATCCACGATGTGGAAATCTTTGTCGGTGTGTTTATCGGTGCCATCACGTTTTCCGGTTCCATCGTTGCCTTTGGCAAGCTGTCAGGCCGTATCGGTGGCAAGCCCCTGCTGCTGCCTGCGCGTCACGTCATTAACCTAATCGGTCTATTGTTGGTGATCTGGTTTGGCGTTCAGTTCGCCAATGCCGAATCCATCGGTGGTGGCATGCTGCCTCTGATTCTGATGACCGTGATCGCGCTGCTGTTCGGCGTTCACATGGTGATGGCCATTGGTGGAGCCGACATGCCGGTAGTGGTCTCCATGCTCAACAGCTATTCGGGTTGGGCAGCTGCGGCAACCGGTTTCATGTTGTCGAATGACCTGCTGATCGTCACCGGTGCCCTAGTGGGTTCCAGTGGTGCGATTCTGTCTTACATCATGTGTAAGGCGATGAACCGTAATTTCTTCAGTGTGATCGCTGGTGGCTTTGGTTCAGACGGTGGTTCTCCTGTAACCGGTGCTTCTGGCGAGCCAGCGGGCGAAGTGGTCTCGATCAGCCCTGTCGAAACGGCAGAAATGCTGCGCGATGCCAAGAGCGTGGTGATCGTGCCTGGCTACGGCATGGCGGTTGCTCAGGCCCAGCATACGGTCTTCGAAATCACCAAGCTGTTGCGTGACCGTGGTGTGAAGGTGCACTTTGCCATCCATCCTGTTGCCGGACGGATGCCAGGCCACATGAACGTGCTGTTGGCCGAAGCCAAAGTACCTTACGACATCGTCATGGAAATGGATGAAATCAACGACGATTTCCCCAAAACCGATGTGTCAATCGTAATTGGCGCGAACGACATCGTGAATCCCTCCGCCATGGAAGATCCAAACAGCCCGATCGCCGGTATGCCGGTGCTGGAAGTCTGGAAGTCCGAGCAGACCATCGTGATGAAGCGCGGCATGGCCTCTGGCTACGCTGGCGTGGACAACCCGCTGTTCTACAAGGAAAACAACCGGATGCTGTTTGGTGATGCCAAAAAGATGCTGGACGAAGTTCTGGTTGCCCTGCAAGCTCCCTGATTGTTTGCCAGCCAAGAAAAAGCCGCGCTCTGCGCGGCTTTTTTTGTGGGCGAGAGAGATTCGGGTAGTGACGTTAACGGTAGCCGTACATCATGTGCTCGGCCAAGGCATGTCGCGCAGGCGGCAGTAGATCCAGGGCTCCCAGTGCCGCACCCAGCAATATCTGGCTTACGGCACCGTCGCCGCTGGCAAACGCGCGTGCCAGGGCGTCGGTAGCGCGAACGGTGAGGCGACGATCGGTTGTGCGGGCTTGGACAAACCGGTGCAACAGGCTTGGCGCTGCCGTGACAGCGCTCGCTGGCAGGGCGGTTGACATTAGGCTGGCCAGAACGGCGGCGTCGCGCAAGCCCAGATTTAAGCCTTGGCCAGCGACCGGATGCAAAGTTTGCGCGGCGTTGCCGATGGCGATGATGCGCGGACTGCTGGCTGGTTCGGCGTTCAGGCCCAAAGGAAAGCCTCGGCGCGGGCTGCAGGTGGTAAAACGTCCCAGGCGTGTGCCGAAAGTGCATTGCAGGGCCTGCAGGAACGCAGTTTCTGGCAGGCTCAGTAGCTGTGCGGCAGTGCCCGGCCGGACACACCAGACCAGAGCATAGCCGGCACCCTGCGGCAGCAGCGCCAACGGCCCTTCTGCGGTAAAGCGCTCGAAGGCACGATGCGGTAGCGGCAAGCTGCATTGGACATGGGCCACGATCGCTGTTTGATCGTAGGAGCGGGTGAGCGGCTTGGCGTTCTGCTCTGCGAATAGCCCCCCTTCTGCCTGGATCAGTAGTTGCGCACAGATGTTCGAGGACTCGGCAAGTTCCAAGGTGACACCATTGGCCTGCTCGGTGGCCGCCGTTAACTGTGTTGGCCGAAGTGTCGGCACTGCGCGCAATAACGGGGAGGCTGCGAGCGCGGTTACTAGATCGCCATAGCGGCTGACGTAGCCCAAGGCGGGCAGTTGGTAATCGTTGGCATGAATCAGCGTGCGTCCGAAGTGGCCGCGGCGCGAGACATGGATGTCGTGGATTGGCGTGGCCGTTGTCGGCCAAGCGTTAAGTTGTTCGAGCAGTTGGCGGCTGCCATGGGACAGGGCGATCGAACGTGGGTCTTGGCTAGCCTGCTCCAAGGTCTTGGCGTCTATCAGCAGAATGTCCTGCGGTGCATAGCCGCGTCGTACCAGCAGCGCGGCCATGGCCATCCCCACTGGCCCCGCACCGCAGATGGCAATATCCACTGCTGCTGGGGCAGGCGAGGAGGCGGGGAACGTCATTGCTGATCCTGCATCAAGGCTTCGATCTCGGTCACGGTTTTGGCCGGGTTGGTCAGGATCTCGCAGCCAACGGCGGTGACCACGGCATCGTCCTCGATCCGGATGCCAATATTCCAGAATGCTTCGGGCACACCTTCGGCCGGCCGCACGTATAGACCGGGCTCAATGGTCAGGGCCATGCCGGGCTGCAAGGTGCGCCAAGGACGTTCGCTGCCAGGCGCCGCAGTCTCTCGGTAGTCGCCGACGTCGTGCACATCCATACCCAGCCAGTGACCGGTGCGGTGCATGTAGAACTGGCGATAGGTGCCGTTTTCCAAGACATCGTCCAGGCTGCCTACTTTGCTGCGATCCAGCAGGCCGGTATCAAGCATGCCTTGCGCCAGAATGCGCACGGCGGCGTCATGGCCGTCGGTAAACCGTCTGCCGGGCGCAGTTGCGGCAATCGCAGCTTCCTGGGAAGCCAGGACAATCTCGTACAGGGTTTTTTGGGGGCCGGAAAAGCGGCCATTGGCTGGAAAGGTGCGGGTGATGTCAGAGGCATAGCCATCGAGCTCGCAGCCGGCGTCGATCAGCACCAGGTCACCGTCCTGCAGCCGATCAGCGCCCGCGCGATAGTGCAGTACGCAGGCATTGGCACCGGTGGCCACGATCGAGGTATAAGCGGGAAACTGCGCGCCTTGGTATCGGAATTCATGCAGCAACTCGGCTTCCAACTGGTATTCGTGCATGCCCGGACGCGCATGGCGCATAGCGCGCTCATGCGCCGCCGAAGAAATGCTTGCTGCCCTGCGCATGATATCGATTTCCGTTGCATCCTTGAACAGTCGCATCTCGTTCAGTATGGCCAGCAGGTCGTAGGCTGCAGAAGGCGCGGTCACACCTGCGCGCGTCTGGGTGCGCACCGCCTGCAGCCATTGCTGGAGTCGGCTCTCAAAGGCGGCATCACGGCCAAAGCCATGAAAGAGCGCCGGCGTATTGGCCATGAGCTGCGGCATTTCCTGGTCCAGATCCGCGATCGGAAATGCAGCATCAAAACCAAAGACCTCACGCGCGGCATCAGGGCCGTAGCGATAGCCATCCCAGATTTCGCGCTCGATATCCTTGTCACGACAAAACAGGATGCTGCGATCAGTATCACCAGCAATCAGGACGACCACGGCTTCGGGTTCGTCAAACCCGGTCAGGTAATAAAAAGAGCTGTCGTGCCGGTAGGGATAGTCAGCGTCGGCATTGCGCATTTTTTCAACGGCAGTTGGCAAGATGGCAATGCCGCCACCCTTGGCATGCATGTCGGCTAGTACGCGAGCGCGACGGTGAGCATAAGGCTTCATTTAGAGCGTCCTTGAGAAAAGGGGGCATTCAATTGTGCTAGGCGTTCCGGCGTGCCGACATCGGTCCAGTCACCCCGATAAACTTCGCCGCCGACTTGGCCACGCGCCGCATATTCACGCAGCAGTGGTGCCAAGGCAGCGCTTTCGCCCGGTGCCACCGTATCGAACATCTGCGGGCGATAGACCCCGATGCCAGAAAAAGTATGGTGCTGTGCGCCTTCATTGGCGATGGCAAAGCTGTGCAGGGCAAAGTCGCCCTGCGGATGATGCAGTGGATTCTTCACCAGAAACAACCAGGCAACATCGCGCTGGTCGATCGGATAGGGCTTGCCCCACAGATCGGCCTCGGCCAGCACGTCCTTGACGTTTTCAAAGTCGAAATGCGGGCAATAAATATCGGCTGCGACGGCCACGAAGGGCGCGTCTCCCAGCAAATGGCGGGCGTTGGCAATGCCGCCGGCAGTTTCCAGCGCCGGGTCTTCGGGCGAATAGAGAATGCGCGCGCCGAAGCGGCTGCCGTCTCCCAGTGCGGTTTCAATCATGTGGCCGAGGTGGGCGTGGTTGATGATGATCTCGGTAATGCCGGCGCGCACCAGGTTGAGCACGTGCCAGGCAATCAGCGTACGCCCCCGCACCTGCAGCAAGGGCTTGGGGCAGTCATCGGTCAAGGGGCGCATGCGTTCGCCGCGCCCGGCTGCAAACAGCATGGCTTTCATAGGGGGCAATTCAGGCTGGATAAAAAAAGGATGAGAACAGGGCTGATTGGTCAAGCCTGACTTGGTGCCGGGACAAATGCAACCTCAAAAGGTATAACCAAATTGCGGCGCGCCCTGCTCTAACGTATCGAGCAAGCGTGACAACGGTGCTAGTTCCTTGTAGCGCCGAGCGGTTTTGCGGGTGTATTCCATGACCAACGGCAGGTCTTGCAGATAGGCAGCCTTGCCATCACGATGGTAGAGGCGTGCAAAAATGCCCAATATCTTCAAATGGCGCTGCAGGCCCATGAATTCGAAGTCGCGGTAAAAGGCATCGATGTCTGGGTTGACCGGCAACCCGGCCTGGCGCGCCTTTTCCCAGTAACGAATGGCCCAGTCCAGCACCATTTCCTCATCCCATTCGATGTAAGCATCCCGCAGCAGCGACACCAGGTCGTAAGTGATCGGTCCATACACCGCATCCTGGAAGTCCAGAATCCCAGGGTTGTCCGCGCCCAGCACCATCAGGTTGCGGGAATGGTAATCGCGATGCACGAAGACTTGCGGCTGGGCCTGGGCGCTGGCCAGCAATACGTCGAAGACTTGTTGCAGTTGCGTTTCTTGCTCAGGCGTGAGGCTAACCTGCAGATGGCGGTCTACATACCACTGTGGAAACAAGTCCAATTCCTGCGCCAGCAGGGCCCGGTCGTATTCCGGCAGGATGTCGGGGCGGCTGTGCATTTGCAACTGCACCAACGCGTCGATGGCATCGATATACAGCTTGTGAGCCGTATCGGCATTCAATTGTTGCAGATAGGTCGTGCTGCCCAGATCGGTTAGCAGCAACAATCCCTGTTCACTATCCTGCGCCAGTATCTGCGGCACTGTCACGCCTGTTGCCGAGAACAGTTCCGCCACTTGAATGAAGAGCAAGACATTTTCCTGCGGAGGCGGTGCGTCCATGACGACAAAGCTGTCGCCGCTGGTGCCATCCACGCGGAAATAACGGCGAAAACTGGCATCGTCCGACGCCGGGCGCAGGGAATCAGCATCAATAGCGGGGTCAGTTAGGGTCGCGAGCCATTGTTGCAGCAGGATCAGGCGGGCATCGGAAGAAGGCAAGGGCATGTGGCAGGTCAGCTTGTAAGGTGGAAACGGGAAGAGTTCTCATATAATAAGGGAATCGCCTTAAAAAATCGCCTTCCCCTATGGCTGCCTGCCTGCTTTCATGATCTGGTTTGTTCTCCGGTTACTCCTTTTCCGTGCCCGACGTCTGCTGTCCATGACTGTGATGGCGGTTTTTGCTGGCGGCTTGGCGACTAGTCAAGCCATTGCCGCTGCCGATGCGCAGTCGGTGGAGCCCACTGCAGCCCCGGGGGCGGAGGGTGAATCTTCGGGCCAACCGCAGGACAATGCGGCTGCAAATGATGCGGGCCAGCCTCTGGAAGAGGGAGCCACGACCCTGAGCGCTGAGCAGATTACCGGTCGCCCGGACCGGGAAATCGAACTGGAGCGCGAAGCCGAAGTGGTGCGTGGCACTAACACCTTGAATGCGGACCGCATCACCTACGACATCATCAGGGATGAAGTCGAGGCCGTGGGCAATATCCGCATCCAGCGCGACGGCGACCGGTTCACTGGCGACAAGGCGCGCTTGAAGTTCGATACCGGTACCGGCTATGTCACCCAGCCGACCTATCATTTGCAGTTAAACAATGCCCAAGGTAAAGCTGAACAGGTCATCTTTGAAGGTGAAGATCGGGCGCGTATCAGCCAGGGTACCTACAGCACCTGCGAAGGCACTGACCCGGACTGGTACCTCAGTTCCAGCACCATCAGCCTGGACAAGGGTCGCGATATCGGCACCGCGTCTAAGGCGTTGCTGTATTTCAAGGGCGTGCCCATTCTGGGAACCCCTTACATGTCGTTCCCTATGTCCGATGCCCGCAAGTCGGGCATCCTGCCGCCGACCTTTGGCACCACCAGCAAGGGCGGTTTCGAGCTGACCGCACCTTACTACTTTAATATCGCGCCGAATCGCGATTTGACGCTGTATCCCAAGCTCATCAGCAAGCGTGGCTTGCAACTAGGGGCGCAGGCGCGCTACTTGGGGGAGCGCTATGCGGGCGAAACACGACTGGAAGTGCTACCGGATGATCAAGTGTCCAAGCGTGACCGCTATGCCTTGTCATCTACCCACAGGCAAAGCTTCGGGCAGGGCTGGTCGTTTGCCTCCAATCTGAATCTGGCTTCGGATGATAATTATCCGAACGATTTTTCCACCACTCTGACTGAAGCCGATAACCGCTTGCTGGAGCGTGAAGTCCAGTTGAGTTATGTCCAGTCTTTTTGGAGCACCTCGCTGCTGGCTTCCAGTTACCAGGTGCTGCAGGATCCGCGCGACCGGATCAGTCGTCCGTATGATCGCCTGCCACAATGGACCTTTCGGGCTGCGCAGCAAAACGTCAGCGGCTTTGATTGGTCAGTGATTTCCGAGGTGACCGGATTTTCGGATCCAGATCGGCTACCCGGCGCCAGCAGTACGCTCAATCCGGGAAGCGGTCGCCGCGTTGTGGTCAACCCAAGGCTATCGTATCCAATCCTCTACCCAGGATACTTCGTCGTACCGCAAGTGTCAGTGCATGCCTCGGCCTATGACGTCGATGCCAATGGTAGTGCCTCGAACTCAATAAGCCGGGTTTTGCCAACGGTCTCGGTCGACAGTGGCTTGATTTTCGAGCGCGATACCCACTTTCTAGGTACCAAGGCGACCCAGACCCTGGAGCCGCGACTGTTTTATGTGTACACGCCTTACAAGAATCAGTCAGATTTTCCCTTGTTCGACACAGCGTTATCGGATTTTAATTTCAGTCAGATCTTTCAGGAAAACCGCTACAGCGGGCATGACCGCATCAGTGATGCCAATCAACTTACCGCAGCCGTGGTATCGCGCTACATTGAAGAGTCGGGTATCGAGCGTATGCGCTTTGCCTTGGCCCAGCGTTACTATCTGAATCAGCAAAAAGTGATCAGTGAACAAACTAGCATCGACCGCAGCGAAGACACCAAGTCCGACATACTGGCGGCAGTCTCCGGCAGAATCAACTCTAAGTTGTCGTTGGACAGCAGCCTGCAATACAGCCAGACCGACAAGGAACTGAGCCGGGCCAACTTTGGCGTACGTTGGCAGCCAGGGCCGAAGCGGGTCTTGAACCTGGAGTACCGACGCGATTTGGCTACGAATCCGGAGCTGAAATTGATCGATATCTCGGCCCAGTGGCCGCTGGCGCGACGCTGGTACGGAGTGGGGCGGGTCAATTACTCGCTGGAGGAGAAAGAGGTTGCGGAAAGCTTGATTGGACTGGAGTACAAGGCGGATTGCTGGGTGTTTCGGATGGTCGGGCAACGTACGCCCACGGCAACTGGCGTGGCGTCTACAGCGCTGTTTTTCCAGCTGGAACTCACTGGATTTTCCCGGATTGGCTCCGACCCCTTGCCCGAATTGCGCGAGAATGTGCCAGGTTATCAGCTGGTTAATCAGCTTTGATGTAGCCTTGTCAAACCCTGCAAGCGCGTAAAGGGCGTCGTAAAATGTCTTTTTCCGCTGGCTGCCAGGCAGCTGCCTGTACCGGCACTTCCGTGCGCCCCGGCAGTATGATGCAGCACCGATATTCCAACTCGCTATGGATTTCATGACTACTTTTTTTATCCGTCCCCTGGGCTTGACCCTTGTTTGCAGCAGCCTCTTGCTTCCTGCCACAGCTGTCTTGGCACAATCGCCTGCGCCGGCCGCCATGTCCGCGCCCACTGCTGCCGAGGCCGCTCCCAAGAATTCTGTAAATCTAGTTGATGCGATTGCAGCAGTGGTCAACAGCGAAGTCATCACCTATGGCGAACTGGGTGACCGCCTGCAAATGGTCGAGCAGCGCATGAAAGTCCAGGGCACGGCGCTGCCGCCGCACGAGCAGCTGCAGCGCCAGTTGCTAGAACGCATGATCTTGGATCTAGTGCAGGTGCAAAAGGCCAAGGAGATCGGCATCCGGGTGGATGACCGCATGTTGGACCAGGCCTTGCTGCGCATCGCCCAGCAAAACCAGCTGAGCATGCCGCAGTTTCGCGAACAGTTGCAAAAAGAAGGCGTGGCTTACACCAGCTTCCGCGAGGAAATTCGCCAGGAAATCTTGATGCAGCGACTGCAGGAGCGTGAAGTCGACAATAAAATCCGAGTGACTGAGTCGGAAATCGATAACTTCCTCAAGGCCTCGGGTGTCAGCACGGCCCGCCAAGAGGAATTTAATCTTTCCCAGATCCTGGTACGGGTGCCGGAAAACGCCACGGCCGAGCTGATCAACCAGCGCCGTCAGCGGGCTGAAAAAGCATTGAATCAGTTGCGCTCCGGGACGGATTTTGCCAGTGTCGCGGCCAGCTATTCGGACGCTACCGAGGCATTGGAAGGCGGTAGCCTGGGCTGGCGAGCGAAGGATAGGCTGCCGCAACTGTTTCTGAATGCGGTCGCGGACTTGAAGTCGGGCATGCATTCGGAGATTGTCAAAAGCGCCAACGGGTTTCATATTCTGCAACTCAATGACCGCCGCACTGCCGCAGCAGAAGGTGAAGCCGCCGTGCCGGCGGTGCAGCAGACTCACGCCCGTCACATTCTGATCAAGGTCAACCAGGTCGTCTCGGGGCCGGAAGCGCGTCGCCGCCTGGTGGAACTGAAGGAACGGCTGGATCATAAGGCCGCGACTTTTGAAGAGCTGGCCAAGCTGCATTCGAATGACTTGTCCGCCTCCAAAGGCGGCGACCTGGGCTGGATTTATCCAGGTGACACGGTCCCGGAATTTCAGCGCGCCATGGATGGGCTACAACCCGGTGAAATCAGCGAACCGGTGGAGTCCCCCTTTGGCTACCACCTGATCCAAGTGCTGGAGCGCAAGGTGGACGATGTTTCCCAAGAACGCCAGCGGCAGGCGGCTCGCCAGGCCTTGCGCGAACGCAAGAAGCAGGAAGCCACGGAAGAGTGGCTGCGCCAGTTGCGCGACAGCGCCTACGTGGAATACCGCACGCCCGGCGGCGAGAGCTACCAATGAGCGATACAGCAATCTCTCACAGCAGCGATACGCGTCCGGTCATTGCCCTGACCTGTGGTGAGCCCGCCGGAATTGGGCCGGAAGTCACCCTGCGTGCAGCCTGGGCGCTACGCGCGACGGTGAATAGTGTTCTCATCGGCGATGCCGCCTTGCTGAGTATCTTGGCCGCCATGGTTGATCCCGCCCTTCGCCTGGACTTGCATTCTGCCGACGCTGCGCTCTTCGAGGTGGATGGGCCGAACCACCTGGCCATGATCGATGTGCCGCTGGCGACGCCGACGATGCCAGGCGAGCTCGATGCTCGCAATGGTGCGGCGGTGCTGGAAACGCTGGATATTGCGATTGCCGGTGCGCTAGACAAGCGGTTTGCCGCGATCGTCACCGCGCCCTTGCAGAAAAGCACTATCAATGACGCTGGCGTCACCTTCAGCGGCCATACCGAATATCTGGCAGAAAAAACTGGTACCGCTCAGGTGGTCATGATGCTGGCTGGCGGCCCGGCAGAACATCCGCTACGGGTGGCGCTGGCCACCACCCATCTGGCCTTGAAAGACGTACCGGCTGCCATTACCTTCACGCGCTTGCGGCGCACCTTGCAAATCGTGCATGACGATCTGCGCAGCAAGTTCGGCATCGCCCAGCCACGCATTCTGGTCACCGGGCTGAATCCGCATGCCGGTGAAAATGGCTATCTGGGACGCGAAGAGATCGACGTCATCCAGCCAGTGCTGGCAGCCGCCCAGGCAGACGGTATTGCCGCCACCGGTCCTTATCCGGCCGACACCCTGTTCCAACCCAAGTACCTAGAACAAGCGGACTGCGTACTAGCCATGTATCACGATCAGGGCTTGCCGGTACTCAAGCACATCAGTCTGGGACAGGGCATCAATGTCACCCTGGGACTGCCCATCATCCGAACCTCGGTAGACCATGGCACGGCCCTGGATCTGGCTGCCAGCGGGTTTGGCCAGGCCGACCATCGCAGCATGATCGAGGCGGTCCAAGCGGCGGCACGTATGGCAGCCTGCCAGAGCCAAGCGGTCACGCGCCCTTCGACAACTTCCTGAAAGCAGTCCGGCGTCCTGCCGGCTGCCAGCCCTGGCCACTTCCCTGATGAAACATATCCCCCGCAAGCGCTTCGGTCAGAATTTCCTGACCGATGACATCGTCCTGCACGACATCATTCGACTGATCGATCCCAAGCCCGACGATGCCATGGTCGAGATCGGGCCTGGCTTGGGTGCGATGACCAAACGACTGCTACCCGCTTTGCAGACGCTGCATGTGGTCGAACTGGATCGAGATCTGGTGGCACGCCTGGAAAAAGCCTTCGACCCGGCGCGGCTGCGCATTCATGCTGGCGACGCCTTACATTTTGATTTTTCTGTGCTACCGCGTGCGCCGGGGCAAAAGCTGCGCATCGTCGGCAATCTGCCCTACAACATTTCCAGTCCCTTGTTGTTTCACTTGATGCAGTTTTGCGACGAAGTCAGTGACCAGCACTTCATGCTGCAAAAGGAAGTGGTACAGCGCATGGTGTCACCCCCTGGCAGCAAAACCTATGGTCGTCTGTCAGTCATGCTGCAATGGCGCTATCACATGGAAATGCTGTTGACCGTGCCACCTACTGCTTTCGACCCACCGCCCAAGGTGGAGTCGGCGATCGTGCGCATGATTCCTGTGGCACAGCCTTTAGAGTGCGATCCGGTCAAACTCAGTCAAGTCGTGCAAAAAGCATTTTCCCAGCGACGCAAGGTGGTGCGCAATTGTGTGGCTGGAATGTTGGATGCCGAGGATCTTGAAGCGGCCGGGATAGATCCGCAGGCGCGTCCGGAAACTTTGAGTCTTGCGCAATATGTGGCCTTGTCACATCGGCTCTAGCTCTACTACCAGCTGAGAAAAGCGCACTGCAACCAAAACCAAAAACTGCGACCTGCCTTGTGCGTGACCGCAGTTTTTTTGCAGGCGTCGCTAAGGTATAACGGCCAGCCCGGTGGTTGCCTTTACCAGCTGCCGCTGTTCGCCATCGACCCCCAAGGCTCGGCCGGTGGCAGAGCATCGCCAGCCTGGAGGAGTTCGATTGAAATCTGCTCGGGCGAACGCACAAAAGCCATGTGACCATCGCGCGGCGGCCGGTTGATCGTCACGCCATGATCCATCAGGCGCTGACAGGTTGCGTAGATATCGTCTACTTCGTAAGCGACATGGCCAAAGTTACGCCCGCCAGTATAAGTCTCTTGATCCCAGTTGTAGGTCAACTCTAGTTGTGCCTCACTGTCACCGGGTGCCGCCAAGTACACCAGGGTAAAGCGACCTTTCTCGTATTCACTCTGGCGAACCACTTCCAGGCCCAGCGCATCACGATAGAAACGCAAGGAAGCCTCTAGATCGGTGACGCGCACCATCGTATGTAGGTATTTCATGTGTCACTCCAAAAATTATTTCAATAAAGGAAGTCGCTGGCAGGCAGGGGGGGAGAAAGCAAGACGGTTTGTATGGGGTCAGGGCAGGAATTTATGCAGCCTCTAGCGTAGCAAAAATTGCCTGCTCGGTCCGCTTCATCAACGGGCTCGGTCTAGGACATGCTGGAGAGGCTGCAAGGGACGTGGTTTGGCTTTCTGGCATACTGATCTCTTTAATCAAGGCGGGGTGTCTGATGACCGAAAAGAAACAAAACAGCGAGCCGGATATTCTCCACGGCACCGAAACGGACACTGAAAAAAAAGATCTACGGATAAAAATGGGCGTACAGATCGCCGATCTTTTGATGAAAGTCGGGTTTGGCGAGGTCTCGGACGACGAGGCGCGCAAGATGTTGAGCTCCATCCTGGCCCAATGGGTAGGCGCGAACGAAACCGACAAATCCGAAGCGTGGGAAGAACTGGAAGAAACCTTAGCCTACCGGCAAGAGCAAACCGGCACGCCGCCCCCCGCCTTGAATTCATGATGGGCCTGGGCAAATCGTAGATTTTGCGACCTGGAACTGTTTCGTTGTGCCTGAACCGTTTTAGCGGTTCCTGATACATCAAGCGCCTTCCCATCTTGTATGATGAAGGCGCTTTTTGGGTAAAACAAGGTAAATGCGTCTGCAGTCAAGCCGACCGCTTTACTCTTCCTTGTTCCTTAACTCTTCTGCAACCGAAAACTCAGACTGTGAATCCTCGCTAGGCCGGATTTCAGGCGGCAACTTTTCCTCAGAACTGAGTTGCTTGTCGTTTTCTTGAGTTTGTTTCTGATCTTTATTGGTAGAGTCATTGCTGTTGGACATAAAAACTCCTGATAAATAGTCAAGTACAAAACTGATGATAGGCTAGCTTGGACAGGGTGCCTATCGGACAGATGTAGCACCTGCTGTAGGACTACAACTTGCAAGCCATGCTAATTGAAAAATACAGGCCGACTTGCTTAGGTTCCTTTATACGCTTTTATGATGGACCACACTCTCTAAGTGGCTTTGAGGAGGAACAAGCAAGCCTGTCCAAATCGGGCAGCAGATTGAAATCACGCTGGATTCTGGCGAAACAGGTGTCCCGGTGAGAGTAAAATTTGTGCCGCATTGACTCTCAGGCAACCTTTGTAGATGAAACAACTGCTCCTTCGCACTCGCTTCAAGCGTTGGCATCAAGCTTTCCCCATGCATTGGGTGCTGGCAGCCTTGGTGGCCATCAATGGCTTTGCCTTGCTGCAGCCGGGGATCGTGGCTGTCAGCGCCCTGCGTCCGCCAGAATGGACTGATTGGTTCCACGCCGACAGTGTGGAAGTCTTTCTCGAATCTTTTGGGATACATGAAATCCCACAACTAATGTTAGGCGCAGGGCTGCAGATTATGGCCTTCGGCCTGATCTTCAAGGCGCGGCTGGCCTGGACCGTGTCTTTGTTGCTGTTGATCTGCACCACATTGTTCCTGTGGTGGCGTCAGGGCGGCTACCTGCCCCTGACTGTGTACTCCTTGCTGTTGATGGTTCTGCTGCTGGTGCAATGGCGGCGCTTTGATCGCTCCAGCGTAGCCGCCGGCTCCTTGTTTGCGCTGGTCAGCATTACTTCGCTCTTCATTTACGCTGTTTTTGGCGCACTCTACTTAGGCAATGAGTTTCAGCCGCCTATCGTGGATGGGGCCACCGCCTTTTATTTTTCGATCGTGTCAATGTCCACCGTCGGCTATGGTGACATCACCCCGCACACGCAGGGGGCCCGGTTATTCACGGCTTCCGTCATCATTCTTGGCATTACCGTCTTCGCCACCTCGATCAGCGCCATTGCGGGACCGATCATTGGCGGCAATGTGCAGCGCTTACTGAAAGGCAGATTTACCCGAACCATGAGAAAAGACCACATCATCATTGCCGGCCTGACGCCCTTGGCCGAAAGCGTCTATCACGCCTTGCATCAGCGCGGCCATGAAGTGACGGTCATCGTGCCGCCCGACAGCGCACATAACTACCCGGACAACGCCGACTTGCTCGTGGGCGACGCCACCGATACCGCTGTGCTGGAACTGGCTGGCGCCAGCCGCGCACTGTACGTACTTGCCCTGCGCAGCGACGACTCGGAAAATGCCTTCATCATTCTGGCGGCCAAGGAAATTTGTGGCCCGCAGACGCGTACCGTCGCCTTGGCCAATACCGCCACTCACCTCAAGAAGATCAAACAGATGCATCCCGATGTGGTGTTCTCGCTGCAATCGCTGGGTGCAGAAGTCCTGTCCCGCCTGATCAACGGCGAAAGCATTGATAACGAGATGATCACCAATCTGCTATTTCCCAAGGGGACCGGTAATGCTTAGTCTGTTTTGCAAGCCGAAGCTGGGCCCGCATCTTCTGCGGCACTCAAGGTTCTGAGATAAAATTAAATTTCTAACAAGAAACTATTTGAGGCTAGTGAGAGAGGTACATGATTATCAACCAAAGGAAGATCAATCAACAAATATTGCTGCATTGGAAGCCCTACTAACCCATCCGGATGCAGGAAGCGACACTAGGGAAAAAATTGAGCAGCAAATTCGAAATATCAGGGCCGGCGACAAGGGAGAAAAAGAAGTGGCCTATGAAGTGGATTTCTATTATGGGAAATCCATGAACTGGGCAATCATCCATGATCTGCGTATCGAGCATGCAGGACGTGTGGCGCAGATCGACCACCTGTTCATCAATCGTTTCCTTGAGATTTGGGTATGTGAAAGCAAACATTTCTCAGAAGGAATCGCAGTCAATGAGTATGGCGAATGCTCCGCCTTCTTCAAGGGGAGGGCCTATGGTGTGGCTTCTCCTCTTGAGCAAAACAAGAAACACGTGGCTGTCTTGAGTGATCTCTTCAAAACGGAGCGCATTCAATTGCCCACCAGAATTGGCTTTACGCTGCGCCCGACTCTGAGCAGCATGATATTGGTGTCCAAGAATGCACGCATCAGTCGTTCCAAAGCGAGCCTGGCTGGCTTGGAAAGCATCCTAAAGGTTGATCAGTTCAAGCAGCACATAGATAAAAGCATTGATGCAGACAATAACCCCTTCACCTTTGCAAAAGTCATTAGTTCTTTAAGCCTTAAGGATTTCGCACGGCAGCTAGCCTCCTTGCATCAACCCATAGAGTTCAACTGGGCAGCACGATTCGGGCTGGCTTCTCAACCCCGGCCGGCACCCACCATGACAGTTGTAGCTTCTTCCGCACCGTCGCAGCGTATTGCAGAGCGGGCAACGCCTCCGACCACGGAAGCGCGGTCCTCAGCGGCCAAGCTTGTTCGTACCTATGCATGCACCGCTCGTCAGGCTATGGCCTCTTATGCCGAAGCCAGATTCTGTTGGTTCAACAAGCAAAAATTCGGCGGCAATGTGTATTGCAGAGCGTGTCAGAAAGCGGCCTAAAACTGGATGCTGTGAAGCCGGGTGTGGCTCTTAAACCAAGAAGATGGGAGTCAACGCTGCTTTTTTTGAGCACATAATTTTTTTATGAATGCCAACCGAATAAAAAATGCGTGAAAAGGCGGTCACAAAAGCAGGCCACCGTCCATGACATGCCCACCG
>JBBSSV010000018.1:0-15510 GCA_038241705.1 Burkholderiales bacterium
ACGCCGCACCCGTGGTGCACCAGCACTGCCGGTGGCGGGGGCGTTGTCATCGGCCTTGCGCAACGCTCTTCCCTTTGCCTTGACCGACGCACAAGAACGGGTGCTAGACGAAATCCGGGCCGACCTGCGCCAGGCTTATCCGATGCAGCGTTTGCTGCAGGGTGATGTGGGCAGTGGCAAAACCGTGGTCGCGGCTCTGGCGGCAGCGCAGGCTATCGACAGCGGTTTTCAGGCAGTCCTGATGGCGCCCACCGAAATCCTGGCCGAACAGCATTTCCGCAAGATTGCCGCCTGGCTGGAACCCCTGCACATCCGCGTGGCTTGGTTGACTGGCAGCCTGCGGAAAAAAGAAAAAGATGCTGCGTTGGAAGAAATCGCTTCCGGCGCAGCCCGCCTCGTGGTCGGCACCCATGCCCTGATCCAGGAAGGAGTCGAGTTTGCCCAGCCTGGCCTGGTGATCGTGGACGAGCAGCATCGCTTTGGCGTGGGCCAGCGCTTGGCCTTGCGCAACAAGGGCCGCCAGGATTTGCCGCTGCTGCAGGCCGCCGGTGACAGCTCCGATCTATTTCAGGAAAAGCAGGATGCCCATCTGATGCCGCACCAATTGATGATGTCGGCCACGCCCATTCCGCGCACCTTGGCCATGACCTATTACGCTGATCTGGAAGTCTCGGTGATCGATGCCCTGCCCCCTGGACGCACGCCTGTGCTGACCCGAGTGTTGGACCAGGCCAGGCGCGAGGAAGTCATCGCCAGAGTGCATGTTGCCGCGCTTGAAGGACGGCAGGTGTACTGGGTCTGTCCGTTGATAGAAGAGTCCGAAGCCCTGCAATTGCAAACTGCGACCGACACCCACGCCATGCTGACCGAAGCCCTGCCCGACCTGGCAGTGGGCTTGGTACATGGCCGCATGAAGCCAGCCGACAAGCAGGCCGTCATGGATGCCTTTACCCACGCCACGTTACAAGTGTTGGTGGCGACTACAGTGATCGAAGTCGGGGTCGATGTGCCCAATGCCTCACTGATGGTGATTGAGCATGCCGAGCGCTTTGGCCTTTCGCAACTGCACCAATTGCGTGGACGGGTGGGGCGCGGCAGCGCGGCTAGCGTCTGTTTGTTGCTGTATCAAAGCCCACTCGGTCAAGTGGCAAGGCAGCGCCTGGCGACCATGCGTGAAACCACGGATGGCTTCGAAATTGCCAGGCGCGACCTGGAAATCAGGGGACCAGGCGAGTTTCTAGGCGCGCGCCAATCAGGCCAGGCCCTGCTGCGCTTTGCTGACCTGGAAACCGACCAGTGGCTGGTGGAGAAGGCGCGCGGTGTGGCCGAGCAGTTGCTGCAACATGACCCCGTCTCCGTCAATGCCCACTTGCAACGCTGGCTGGGCTCACGCGAAGACTACCTGAAAGCCTGATGCGCTCACCAAACCCAATCAACGGCCGCCAACTCGCTCCAGTCTTGATATGCACATCCTTGAGCTGGATGAATCTAACCTGTGCCTGTGTGACAATTCACCCATGACTCTGACCGAACTAAAATACATCGTTGCCGTCGCTCGTGAAAAGCATTTTGGTCGGGCCGCAGAAGCCTGCTTCGTCGCCCAGCCTACGCTCTCGGTTGCCATCAAGAAGTTGGAAGATGAACTGGGGGTGGCGATTTTCGAGCGCGGCAGCATGGAAGTCTCCATGACCCTGATCGGTGAACAAATTGTTGCCCAAGCCGAACGGGTGCTGGAAGAAACGACCTTGATCAAGGAAATCGCCAGTCAGAACCAGGACCCGCTGTCCGGGCCGCTACGCCTAGGGGTGATCTACACCATTGCCCCTTATCTGTTGCCGCAACTGATGAAGGCCATGATTGAGCAGGTGCCGCAGATGCCACTGGTGCTGCAGGAAAATTTCACCGTGCGTCTAGTCGAGATGCTGCGCCAAGGCGATCTGGACGCCGCCATCATGGCTTTGCCCTTTGCTGATAATGGCTTGGCGGTACAGCCCTTGTATGACGAACCCTTTGTCGTGGCCCTGCCGCGCGACCACAAGTGGGCCAAGCGCACCAACATTTCCGCCAAGAACCTCAAGAACGAAACCATGCTGTTGCTGGGCAACGGCCATTGCTTTCGCGACCAGGTGCTGGAAGTTTGTCCCGAGATGGCGCGCTTTTCGACTAGCGGTGACGGCATCGCCCGCACCTTCGAAGGTTCTTCCCTGGAAACCATCCGGCACATGGTCGCTTCCGGCATCGGTATTACCGTGCTGCCGCAAGCCTCAGTGCCGGACATGCATGCCACCGAAGGCATGCTGCGCTATGTGCCTTTTGACAAACCGGTGCCATCGCGCCGAGTAGTGCTGGCTTGGCGCAAGAGCTTTACCCGCACCGCCGCCATCGACGCCATTGCCCAGGCCGTGCTGGCCTGTGAGTTGCCGGGCGCGGTCAAGCTGAACGCCGACGGGCTTGCGGTCTGACCCCGCTTAGCTTTACAGTCCGCCCTGGCGTGCAGCACCGCCGCTGACCAGTTCTGCCGGGCTGCCTTCTCTTTCGTGATGATGTGTGCATGAATCGATTTTCGCTTTACATCCGGCTGGTCCGGCTGGACAAACCCATTGGCACATTGTTGTTGCTGTGGCCCACCTTGATCGGGCTGTGGCTGGCTTCGGATGGCGTGCCCGACTGGGATCTATTGCTGATCTTTACAGTCGGCACGTTCTTGATGCGCTCTGCTGGTTGCGCCATCAATGACTACGCCGACCGTGATATCGACCGCTATGTCAAACGCACGGTCGCCCGGCCCTTGACCACGGGCGAATTGCAGCCCTGGGAAGCATTGGTTGTGGCGGCAGTGTTGGTGCTGCTGGCCTTTGCCCTGATCTGGCCCTTGAACACCCTGACCAAGCAGTTGTCGATCGGCGCGGTCATCGTGGCCGGCACCTATCCCTATTTCAAGCGTTTCTTTGCCATTCCCCAGGCCTACCTGGGGATTGCCTTCGGCTTTGGCATTCCCATGGGGTTTGCAGCTGTGCAAAACCAGGTGCCGATGGCGGCCTGGTGGCTGCTGATTGCCAACGTTTTCTGGGCGGTTGCCTACGATACCGAATACGCCATGGTGGACCGGGACGATGATCTGAAGCTGGGCCTGAAAACGGCGGCTCTCACTTTTGGTCGCTTTGACGTGCTGGCGGTGATGTTGTGCTACGCCCTGAATCTGGGCATCATCTTTCTGGTTGGCTGGGACTACGGCTTGCGCACCTGGTTCGTACTGGGTCTGCTGGTGGCTGTTGGCTGCGCCGCCTACCACTACACCCTGATCCGCGGGCGCGAGCGCATGGCTTGCTTCGCGGCCTTTCGCCACAACAACTGGCTGGGAGCAGCGGTATTCGCGGGCGTGGTCCTTGATCTTGCGCTACGTTAAGGTTCGGCATTTAAGCTACATTCATGCGAACTTGTTGCACGGTAGCACTGGACAGCCTTCAAGGCTGTGTCACATCAGCGTTTATCCTGCTCGTATCATTTCTCAATCCGCCCGACCTCATCTGACATGCTCACCTCTCAGCGCCTGATTGCCCTTGCCTTTGCCATCCTATCTGCTCTGTCCCTAGCTCACGCCGAACCCCTGCAAGGCAGTCGCCTGCCGATGGCTGACAAGTCTCCTGCTGGCGCGGCGCAACCAGCAGGAACTCAAGGCAAAATGGCGGACTTCAACGGCACTTGGCTAGCCTGGATTTGCCCCGAGGGTCTGAGATCCTCGTCTGGGAAATGCGACAATTTCGTGCTGGAACTGATACAGGACCAAGACCGTATTTGTGGCGCCCATGTTTTTTCCACGGCCGGCGCGAAGGAGGTGGATGAAGGCACGCCCCCCTCGGTCAAGGGTGTGGTCGAAAATGGCATCGCTCGTATCACGCTCGAAAGCAGCGGTAGCAATCCTCCCAAAACCGCCATCCAACTGCAAGGCGAACTCAGCCGGGTCAGGGCGCACCTGCTGTGGCAGCGTCTGGACGATCGGGCCGGACAACTGCTGCCGGTCGAGACCCTGATGATCCGCTCGCCTAATAGCCTGATGCATCCTGACTTCGAACAGCGCTTGCGCGCGTCCTGCGCCAACCTGCCTTTGCCCTCGGATGCCGCGCCGTCAAGAGTCCGGTCCTGACGTTTGACACCTTAGTCCTGGTCCTGGCCAAACTCCTCGCCCAGTTCACGGCTACGTCGGGCTGCGGCATGCATGCCACGGGCGATGGCCTGCGGCAGCCCTGCGACTTCCATGGCCGTGATGGCGGCATGGGTGGTGCCGCCGGGTGAGGTCACGCGCTGGCGCAAGGTAGTGACGGTCTCCGGCGACTGGGCGGCCAATTGGGCCGCGCCAGCCACGGTAGCCAGCGACAAGGTTTGCGCCTGCTCCTGGCTCAGTCCCAGCTCCATGGCCGTCTGCTGCATGGCTTCGATGACATAAAACACATAAGCCGGACCGCTGCCGGACACGGCAGTCAGGCTGTCGAGCAGAGTTTCATCCTTTAACCACAACGTTGCCCCAACAGTGCGCAGCACTTGGTCAGCCAGATCGCGCTGCGCAGACGAGACCGCAGGCAGCGCCAGCATACCGGTCATGCCCTGCCCCACTAGCGCGGGCGTATTCGGCATCGCCCGCACCACGGCAGCATGGCCGTCCAGCCAGCGTGACAAATCTGCGGCGCGGATGCCGGCAGCAACCGACACCACCAGCTGTGAGGCCGACAAATGCGGTTGCAGGCTGGCGGCAACGGCTTGCATCTGCTGCGGCTTGACGGCCAGGACGATGACGTCGGCCTGGCTCACCTGCTGATCCAGGATGCTGGCCGTGCTCACCCCATATTGTTGCGCCAAGTCATGCAGGATGTCGGGATTTAGGTCGACCACATGCACTGCGGGCGGAGATGACTGCCGGCGCAAGCCTGCAATCAGGGCCGCGGCCATGTTGCCGCCTCCGATGAAACACAAGCGTGCGTTCAAGACTTCAATCATAAATACGTTCTCCAAAAATAGCTGTGCCGATGCGTACGATGGTCGCGCCTTCATGAATGGCGGCTTTCAAATCGCTGGACATGCCCATTGACAGGGTATCGAGTTCAAGCCCTTGCGCACAGAGGGCCTGCTGCAAGCGGCGTACCTGGGCCAGGGGTTGGCGTTGCTGCTCAAAGGTCGCAGCCGCCTGCGGTACGGCCATCAAGCCACGCAAACGCAGGCGCGGCAGGACGGCGATGGCATGCGCCAGTGCTGGCGCGTCGGCCACAGTCACCCCGCTTTTGCTGGCTTCGCCGCTGATGTTGACCTGCAGGCAGACATTCAGGGGCGGTAAGTGTTCAGGGCGCTGACTGGACAGACGCTGTGCAATTTTGAGCCGGTCAATCGAATGAGCCCAGCTGAAATGCTCCGCAATGTCGCGAGTTTTGTTGCTCTGGATCGGGCCAATGAAATGCCAGTCGACTTGCAGATTAGGGGCCAAGGTTTGCAGGGCGACCATTTTGTCCAGCGCTTCCTGGACGTAACTTTCGCCAAACGCTTGCTGACCCGCCTGCGCGGCCAGCAACAACGCGGGTGCGGGGACCGTCTTGGAGACCGCCAGCAACTGGATATTCTGTTCTGCGCGGCCAGCTTCTTGGGCGGCCTGCACAATGCTGGCACGCACAGCTTGCAAGTTTTGAACAACTGAAGACATAATCAGAAAATTTCTTTGTGGCAACCAACTGTTGGAATTTTTACAAGCCGCTCTGGTACGCTTGACAGCTTTCAGCCACCTTCGTAAAGGCTAGGGATTATAAATGGACATTTCCGAACTGCTGGCCTTTAGCGTCAAAAACAAGGCTTCCGACCTGCACCTGTCAGCGGGCCTGCCGCCAATGATTCGGGTCCATGGCGACGTGCGGCGCATCAATTTGCCGCCTCTATCGCACAAAGACGTGCATGCCATGGTGTACGACGTCATGAATGACCGCCAGCGCAAGGAGTACGAAGCCAACCTGGAGTGCGATTTTTCCTTCGAGATTCCCGGGCTGGCGCGCTTCCGAGTGAATGCATTCAACCAAGAGCGCGGCGCGGCCGTGGTGATGCGCACGATTCCATCCACCGTCCTGAGTCTGGAAGAACTGCAGACGCCGCGGATCTTTGCCGACCTGGCGATGAAGCCACGCGGCCTGGTACTGGTCACCGGCCCGACCGGTTCTGGCAAGTCAACCACCCTCGCGGCCATGGTCAATCATGTCAATGGCCAGCGTCAGGGGCACATATTGACTATCGAAGACCCCGTGGAATTTGTGCACGTGCCTAACAAGTGCTTGATCAACCAGCGCGAGGTCGGGATCCATACCCACTCCTTCAGCGCGGCCCTGCGATCAGCCTTGCGCGAAGACCCGGATGTGATTCTGGTGGGTGAATTGCGCGACCTGGAAACCGTCCGCCTGGCTTTGTCCGCAGCAGAAACCGGCCATTTGGTGCTGGCCACGCTGCATACCTCGTCTGCTGCCAAGACCATCGACCGTATCATCGATGTGTTTCCCGGCGACGAAAAAAACATGGTGCGTGCCATGCTTTCCGAATCCTTGCAGGCAGTGATTTCTCAGGCTTTGCTCAAGACCAAGGATGAGTCCGGACGGGTGGCGGCGCACGAGATCATGCTGGGCACCCCCGCCATTCGCAACCTGATTCGAGAAGGCAAGATCGCCCAGATGTACTCCACCATCCAGACCGGCGCCAGTCTGGGCATGCAGACACTTGACAGCAGCTTGCGCGAACTGGTGCGGCGCAATCTGGTATCACTGCCGGCGGCCCGCAGCGCCGCCCATCTGCCCGACAATTTTCTGGGCTAATCCTTTTGCTGGCAGCGTATGCGTTCACTGCTCTTTCTACCTCTTCTGACCTGGTCTTTTCATGGAACGTGATCAAGCAACCAAATTCATGCACAACCTGCTGCGCCTGATGCTGGACAAAGGCGGATCGGACCTGTTCATCACCGCCGGCTTTCCACCGGCTTTCAAGCTGGATGGCGAGATGACGCCCGCTTCGTCGCAGCCACTGAGCCCCTCGCATACGCTGGAACTCACCCGCTCAGTAATGAACGACAAGCAGGCCGCAGAATTCGAAGCCACGCGCGAATGCAATTTCGCCATCAGCCCAGGCGAACTGGGACGTTTCCGAGTTTCTGCCTTCATGCAGCAAGGCAAGGTCGGCATGGTGCTGCGCACCATCACCACCACCATTCCGGAGCTGGACGATCTAGGTGTCCCACCCGCGCTCAAGGACGTCGCCATGACCAAGCGTGGCTTGGTGATCGTAGTCGGTGCCACCGGTTCGGGCAAGTCAACGACCCTGGCCGGTATGATCGGCTACCGGAACGCCAACAGCCGGGGGCACATCATCACGCTGGAAGATCCGGTGGAATATGTGCATCCCCACAACCGCTGCATCGTGACCCAGCGCGAGATCGGGGTGGATACCGACAGCTGGGCCATCGGCCTGAAAAACACCCTGCGCCAGGCACCGGACGTGATCCTGATCGGCGAGATCCGCGATCGGGAAACCATGGACTACGCCATCACTTTCGCCGAAACCGGCCATCTGTGCTTGGCGACCATGCATGCCAACAATGCTAACCAGGCCTTGGACCGGATCATCAATTTTTTTCCAGAAGAACGCCGGCCTCAGTTACTGATGGACCTGTCCCTGAACCTGAAAAGCATCATCTCCCAGCGCCTGATTCCTTTGCGGGACCAACCAGGACGCTGTGCTGCAGTCGAGATCCTGCTCAATACACCGCTGATCGCAGACCTAATCTTCAAGGCTCACGTGCATGAAATCAAGGAAATCATGAAGAAGTCGCGGGAGCTAGGCATGCAGACCTTCGATCAGTCCCTGTTCGATCTGTATGAAGCGGATAAAATCAGCTATGAAGATGCCTTGCGCAATGCTGATTCGGTCAATGACTTACGCTTGGCCATCAAGTTGCAGAGCAAGGCCACCCAGCCCGCAAGCTTGGCGGCCAGCGCCACTAACCTGGATATTTTATGAAAGCTGTCGACGCACCCGTTGTGCATGATTTCAGTGTGAATGCCTGGGACGGCAGTCAGGTTAACCTGTCCGACTACCGTGGTCAGGTTCTGCTGATCGTCAATACGGCCAGCCAGTGCGGCTTCACACCGCAATACCAAGCACTAGAAGCGCTGCATCAGCAGTTCGGCGAGCGCGGCTTTGAAGTGCTGGCTTTTCCGTGTAACCAGTTTCGCCAGCAGGAGCCGGGCAGCGAGACCCAGATCCGCGCTTTTTGCGACAACGCCTACCACATCAACTTTCCGCTGTTTGCCAAGGTCCAGGTCAATGGCCCGGATACGCATCCGCTGTTCCAACATCTCAAGCACCAGGCGCGTGGCGTGCTGGGCAGTGCCATCATCAAATGGAACTTCACCAAGTTCCTGGTCAACCGTCAGGGCCGAGTGGTGCGCCGCTATGCGCCCACGACCCGACCCGAGCAACTGGTCAGCGACATCGCCGCGCTACTGGATTAAGGTCACACCTTATTCCTGATGCTTGGCGTATCCTGCAGGCTCCATTCATCTACCAAGGAACTCGCCCATGGGTAATCGCTTGAGCAAAATTTCCACCCGTACTGGCGACGATGGCAGCACCGGCTTGGGTGACGGCAGCCGTGTGGCCAAGACCACCTTGCGTATTCACGCCATGGGTGATGTCGATGAACTGAACTCGCAGCTCGGGCTGCTACTCTGTGAAGACTTGCCAGAGACCGTGCGCGCCCAATTGCTGTCAGTGCAGCACGACCTGTTCGATCTGGGAGGTGAGCTCTGCATTCCCGGCTATCAGTTGATTACAGAGACGCACGTGGCCCGGCTGGATGCTCTGCTGGCGGAGCACAATGCCACCTTGGCGCCTCTCAAGGAATTCATCTTGCCTGGGGGCAGTCGGGCTGCCGCCCAGGCTCATGTCTGCCGCACCATCTGCCGCCGCGCCGAACGGACGGTGGTGGCCTTGGGTCAGACGGAAGAAGTCGGCCCCTATCCTTGCCACTACCTGAACCGGCTGTCAGACTGGCTGTTCGTCCTTGCGCGCGTGCTCAATCGCCATGCCGGTGGCAGCGATGTGCTGTGGGAAAAGGATAGAGCACGTGGCGAGCCACAAGCAGCAGAGTCAGCGACTGATCCGGCGATGGATCACTAAGGGCTGGGTAATAGGCTATCCAAGAAAAAAACGACGCTCTTGAGCGTCGTTTTTTATGTTGCCTTTCTGGTGGCCTGCGCCGCTACAGGCAGCAAGACAGGCAGCAAGACAGGCACCAGCAACTACCAGATCATTGGGTGCGCTTGTCGAATTCGATCAAGGCATAAGCCGAATGGTTATGGATGGATTCAAAGTTTTCCGCTTCCAGAGTATAGGCCAGGACATTGGTATCGGCATTCAGCATGCCAGCCACGTCGCGCACCAGATCCTCGACGAACTTGGGGTTGTCGTAGGCACGTTCGGTCACGTATTTTTCATCCGGGCGCTTCAACAGACCGTAGAGTTCGCAGGACGCTTGAGCTTCGATCTTGGCGATCAGAGCATCAATCTCGAGTTCCCCCTGAATCACAGCATTGACCGTGATATGCGAGCGCTGGTTGTGGGCACCATACGCGGAAATCTTTTTCGAGCAGGGGCACAGGCTGGTGACCGGCACCAATACCTTCAGGGTCAGTTCAACCTCGCCATTGCGAATTTCACCCGTGATGCCGACCTCGTAGTCCATCAGGCTTTGCACGCCAGAGACGGGCGCAGTCTTCTTGATGAAATAAGGCAGGGCCAATTCGATGCGGCCGCTGTCAGCTTCGAGCAACAGCGCCATGCGCTGCAGCAGCGCATGGAAGCGGGAGACATCGAACGCTTGCTGGTTTTCCTCAAGCAGGGCCAGAAAACGCGACATGTGCGTGCCCTTGTGCTCCTGGGACAAATAGACATACATGTTCCAGGTACCCACCGATGGCTGGACGCCACTGGCCGTCTTGATCATGACCGGATAGCGCACGCCCTTGACGCCTACGCGCTGGATAGCAATCCGGCGGGTATCGACGAAGCTCTGGACGTCAGGAATGGTAGTCAGGTTCAGATCGCGTGTATTCATTGCAGTGCCTATAAAGTATGCGGCGGAAGAATGCCCGCCAAGTCGTCAGGTGGTGGCCGCCAGTCGAGGCTGGTCCTTGCCAAAGCGCTGCCTGATTGACGTTGTGATGCCGGAGGCATCCAGGCCGCACAAAGACAGCAATTGCGCGGCATCGCCATGATCGATGAAACTGTCGGGTAGTCCCAAGTGCAGGATGGGCATGACAATACCCATTTCGGCGAGTGCCTCGGCCACGGCAGCACCCGCGCCGCCCATGATGGCACCCTCTTCCACGGTCACCAGTGCCGTGTGCGACTCAGCCAGCTGACGCAGCAGCGCCACATCCAGCGGCTTGATGAAGCGCATGTTGGCTACGGTGGCATCGAGTGTGGCGCCAGCTTCCAGAGCAGGCGCCAGCATGCTGCCGAATGCCAGAATGGCGATCTCGCTGCCCTGCTTCCGGATTTCGCCCTTGCCCAGGTCCAGTGTATCCAGATTTTTTTCAGGCACCACACCGACGCCAGCACCACGCGGATAGCGCACTGCCGCAGGACCTGGATAATGAAAGGCTGTGGACAGCATCTGGCGACACTCCCCTTCATCCGCAGGAGCCATCAACACCATGTTGGGGATGCAGCGCAGGAATGCAATGTCGTAATTACCAGCGTGGGTAGCTCCATCAGCACCAACCAGCCCAGCCCGGTCTAGGGCAAAGGTGACATCCAGATTCTGCAAGGCCACATCGTGGATCAGCTGATCATAGCCGCGTTGCAGAAAGGTCGAGTAAATCGCCACTACCGGTTTCAAGCCCTCGCAAGCCATACCTGCGGCCAGGGTGACGGCGTGCTGTTCGGCAATGCCGACATCGTGATAGCGCAGGGGAAAGCGCTGTTCAAACTCTACCATGCCCGAGCCTTCGCGCATGGCCGGGGTAATACCCACCAGACGTTCATCCTGGGTCGCCATGTCGCACAACCAGTCGCCAAACACTTGAGTATAGGTTTTCTTGCCGGCGGCAGCGGGCTTGATGCCTTCTGCAGGGTTAAACTTGCCGGGACCGTGGTACAGCACCGGATCGGCTTCGGCCAATTCATAGCCTTGGCCCTTGCGTGTGACCACATGCAGAAACTGCGGGCCCTTCAGATTTTTCAGGTTCTGCAGGGTTGGAATCAGCGATTCCAGGTCATGCCCGTCGATCGGCCCGATGTAGTTGAAGCCGAACTCCTCAAACATCGTGGCTGGCATCACCATACCCTTGGCGTGTTCTTCCAGGCGCTTAGCTAGTTCCAGCATGGAGCCGCGCAACACCGTTTTGCCAACATTCTTGGCGGCGGCGTAGAAACGTCCCGACAGCAGCCGCGCCAGATAGTGGTTAAGCGCGCCCACTGGCGGAGAAATCGACATGTCGTTGTCGTTCAGCACTACCAGCAGGTTGATGTCGTCGTGCACACCGCCATTGTTCAGGGCTTCGAAGGCCATGCCGGCGGTCATGGCGCCGTCGCCGATTACTGCCACCGCATGGCGCGATTCGCCCTTGAGCTTGGCCGCCAGGGCCATGCCGAGTGCAGCCGAGATCGAGGTTGAGGAGTGCGCCGTGCCAAAAGAATCGTAGGGGCTTTCGTCACGCTTGGGAAAGCCGGAAATGCCGTCGCGTTGGCGCAGGCTGGCCATGCGCTCGCGCCGGCCCGTCAAGATCTTGTGGGCGTACGTCTGATGACCCACATCCCAGACCAGCCGGTCTTCAGGCGTATTAAAGACGTAATGCAGCGCAACAGTTAACTCCACCGTCCCCAAATTGGAAGACAGATGGCCGCCGGTCTTGGATACGGAATCCAAAAGATAGGCGCGTAACTCATCCGCCAACTGGCCTAACTGCGGGCGCGAAAGACGACGCAAGTCGGCAGGCGCGTTAATGGTATTCAATAGATTCATGGTGGCAACCTCAGGCCTTGCGCTGCACGATCAGGTCGGCCAGCTCGTGGAGTCGTTGGGCCTTGTCTCCGAAGGGAGCCAGGGCGGCATGAGCATCAGTGCGCAGCTTTTCTGCCAACCTTTGTGACGGCTCCAGCCCCAGAATGGAAACATAGGTCGGCTTGTTGTCGACTGCATCCTTGCCTGCAGTTTTGCCAAGCGTGGTCGAATCCGTGGTGGCATCCAGCACATCGTCAACGACCTGGAAAGCCAGTCCAATAGCGCGGGCATAGATATTCAGTGCCTGGGTTTGTGTTACGTCCAGAGACTGGCCACTGACAGCACCCATGAGCACCGCAGCGCGCAAAAGGGCACCTGTCTTTAGGTGATGCATCTGTTCAAGCTCCTCCAGGCTCAGGCCGAGCCCGACGCTAGCCAGATCGATAGCCTGGCCGCCGCACATCCCCACCGAGCCCGACGCATGGGCCAGCAAGCGCACCAATTCAAAGCGGCGACCAACTTCAATAGCAGACGCCACTTGGTCTGCCTCATCTTGCGTCAGCACCAAAAACGCCTGCGCCTGCAGCGCATCCCCCACCAGCAGAGCCGTGGCTTCGTCGTACTGCACATGCACCGTAGGTTTGCCGCGCCGCAGAGCATCGTCGTCCATACAGGGCATGTCGTCATGCACCAGCGAGTACGCATGGATCATTTCCACGGCGGCGGCGGCGCGTGCCAACAAAACAGGCGGGGCATCGAACAGGCCGCCCGCAGCAAACACTAGCAGCGGCCGCACCCGCTTGCCCCCATCCAGCACCGCATAGCGCATGGCAGCATGCAGGCGCTGCGGCAGTTTAGCCGCAGGTGGCAAGAAGGTCGACAGTGTGTCTTCGAACTGCTGCTGGACGGCGCGCATCCAGTCTTCAAACATCAGCGCAGGATGGGCAAGGTTATTCAATCTGCATCCTTCCCAGCTGCACCGGCCTCATCCACCGCAAAGGGTTTGAGCACGCCGTCCTCCAACACCTTGACTTGCTGCTCGACCTTGTCTAATTGCGTAGCGCAATACTTGACCAGCTCGGAACCCCGCTGATAGGCTGCCACCGAAGCCTCCAGCGGAAGATCGCCCGCTTCCATACGGCTGACGAGCTGTTGCAGCTCTGCCATAGCGTCTTCAAATGAAGCGGGCGCTGCGATGGGAGTCTCTTTCTTCGGCATACTGAATTTTCCTGAATTTAACCTAATATTTTAAAGCAATCTGTCGCACCCCGGGTAAAGCAGCCTGGGAGGAGCAAGTATGGCAGTGCTTTTGTCGTACCTGTGGTACGAGAGTATTGCCGTTCGTATAATTTTTTTATCTTTATGGCAAGACATACCTTGCTCCTCGTATATATGCGCCTGATGTCAAAGCTGCGCGCTTCATGACAGTCACGCAAGCGCACGGGCATGGACTCGACTCTCATGAAAGCGCGTCAAACTGCACTTTTCCATGCTTTTCGACGGCCAGCTTCCGGAATGTTTTCGCGAGGTTCACAGGTATAATTCCGCGCTCTATCCAAAATTTCCTTTCGGCACGTTTGAATGCACAGGTTTTTGCGGGTTCTTTCCTCTTGGGTTGGTGAAAATTAATTTGGGGGTGGGAATGTCCGATTTGGCTAGCGTCGCCAGACACGCGCGCTCCGACGCACAGCTTCCGGTCAGCGCTTACTTCGATAACCGTCTGCTGCAGCAGGAAACTCAACTTCTGTTTCAGCAAGGACCGCGCTACGCGGGTCATCATCTGATGGTGCCTAAGATCGGCGACTACGCCACCCTGGCATGGGAAAACGAGGGTCGGATGCTGGTGCGTAATTCCGAGGGGCCGCAGGGCATCGAACTTCTGTCCAACGTCTGCCGCCATCGGCAGGCCAAGATGCTCGACGGCCGCGGCAACGCTCGCAATATCGTTTGCCCACTACACCGCTGGACCTATGACCTGCAGGGCGAGCTGATTGGCGCGCCGCATTTTGACGAGAGACCCTGCCTCAACCTGTCGCGCACGCCTTTGCAAAACTGGAATGGTCTGATGTTTGAGCAAAATGGCACCGATGTGGCGCAACTGATGAACCAGTTGAGCGTCATGCACGACCTAGATTTCAGCGGCTATATGCTCGAGCACATCGAGATCCACCAATGTGACTACAACTGGAAAACCTTCATCGAGGTCTATCTCGAAGATTATCACGTTGAACCTTTCCACCCCGGCTTGGGTAACTTCGTTTCTTGCGACGATCTGCAATGGGAATTCGGGCATGGCTACAGTGTCCAGACCGTGGGCGTGCGGCATGCGCTGGCCAAATCCGGTTCGCCGAAATACCAAAAATGGCATGAGGAATTACTGCGTTTCCGTAACGGCGAATTGCCTACCCATGGTGCTATCTGGCTGACGATTTACCCCAACATCATGATCGAGTGGTACCCGCATGTGCTGGTGGTGTCCACCGTCTGGCCAGATGGCCCGCAGAAGACCTTGAACGTGGTCGAGTTTTATTATCCCGAGGAAATCGCTCTGTTCGAGCCCGGCTTCATCGCTGCGGGGCGCGAAGCCTATATGGAAACCTGCGACGAAGACGACGAGATCGCCCAGCGCATGGATGCCGGGCGCAAGATACTGTTCGACCGGGGCCAGAATGAAGTGGGACCCTACCAGTCACCCATGGAAGACGGCATGCAGCATTTTCATGAGTGGTATCGTAGTCATTTGCAAGTGTGAGTGACGCGTGAACTTCTGCTGTATGCGCCGCCAAATAGCGGCTTTTCTTTCTGGGCAGTGTCTTTTCCCAAGCCGCGTATGTGCCTGCAGCGCGCAATGGCCAGCAGGGTGGCGTTAACCCATGCAATCGCTCTGGATGCTGCTGGCCACTTTTCTGTTTGCCCTGATGGGCGTGTGCGTCAAGCTCGCCGCCGACCTGTACTCCACTTCCGAGATCGTGATGTACCGTGGCTTGGTCGGCATGGTCCTGATCTATGGCCTTACCCATCTGCGCGGCGGCACCTTGGCGACCAACCTGCCCTGGAGCCATTTTGGACGTAGCGCCGTGGGCATCGTTGCGCTGTGGATGTGGTTCCACTCGATCAGCCTGCTGCCGTTGGCGACCTCGATGACGCTGAATTACACCGCGCCCATCTGGATGGCGATCATCCTATTTGCCGCCAGCTGGTGGCAGGGCCGTAGCCGCTTTGAATGGCGCTTGGCGCTGGCGATTCTGACCAGCTTCCTGGGTATCACCTTGTTGCTGCGACCCACCATCCAGTTGGACCAATGGGTTGGCGGTGTGCTGGCGCTGTCGTCCGGCATGCTTAGCTCACTGGCCTATCTACAAGTGCGACGACTGGGGCGACTGGGCGAACCAGAATATCGCGTGGTGTTCTACTTTTCCCTGACTGGCGTCATTGCCGGCATTTTAGCGGGACTGGCTTCGCCTTTGCTGCCGAGTGTCTTACAAAGCCAT
>JBBSSV010000019.1:0-15008 GCA_038241705.1 Burkholderiales bacterium
AGCGCAGCGGCGGTAGGCAAGCAACTGGGCATCGATCAGATCGTGGCCGAAGTGCTGCCCGCCGATAAGACGGCGCAAATCAACGCTCTGCAGCAAGCGGGCCAAACTGTGGCCATGGTCGGGGACGGTATCAACGATGCGCCAGCCTTGGCCGCTGCCGATGTCGGTATTGCCATGTCTACTGGCACCGACGTCGCCATGCACGCTGCTGGCGTGACGCTGATGCGCGGCGATGTGGCGCTGGTAGCCGACGCCATCGACATTTCCCGTCGTACCTATCACAAGATCCGGCAAAACCTGTTCTGGGCCTTCGTCTACAACGCCGTCGGCATTCCGCTGGCGGCCTTTGGTTTCCTCAACCCTATGATTGCTGGCGCCGCCATGGCGTTCAGTTCGGTCAGCGTAATCAGCAATGCCTTGCTGCTGCGCCGCTGGCAACCTGCGGCAGGCCACTCCAGGAAAGCAAAACAGAGCTGAACGCGACAGAAGGTCGCTAACAGGCGCGGCCGCGCGCAAGCGGCCTCTTCTGGGAGAGGGGTTCGACCTTATGCCAGCAGGGACTGACCCAGCGCGAGAACCGCTCGCCTAGCGGCTGTTGCGCGCCCTGCTCCATATTGCATCTAGTAGTCTGATCATCCATGCCTTCCTGAATTGGCGAACACACCTCAGGCTACGCACTTGAAACACGATGCCAAGGACTAAAACTTACAAAAAATGTTCTTTTTCTATTGCCTATTGGAATTAGTTGCCTATAATCACTTTTATCAGCATTTGAAACGACTGCTTACATCGGAGGCATTATGCGTACAACTGCATCGCTCGAAGAGACTCATGACCTGCTCAGTTCAGTCAACATGCGTGCGCAGGTCCCTGTCATCAATACCAATAAGCTGCACGCAATGCTCTGCATCCTGCTGTCAGCGACAGTTAGCGTCAGTGCCATCGTTTTCCTGATCCGCACCTTTCTCTGATTTTCAGCTTGGAAGGTCGCTGCGCTGCTTTCGTAAGCGTCTCCTGTTGCTCCTCTTTTACTACCGGCTCTTTTTAAGCCGGTATTTTTTATACTGCAGCTTGTCTTTCTCAGGGTGAAGCCCTTCCATTAAGTCCATCTTGTGCGAGCGCCTCACGCTAGCAACTTTTCTATCTTGCAACTACTGGCCGCAACCTCGCCAGGCCGTAAGCATCCAGCATCAGCCTGACCTTTCCTCTGTTTCCTATTGTTTTGCTTGCTCCGCAGAAGGGACTACTAACCTCCTTGAATGCCATAGCAATCTCTGCTCCTGTCATTCGGCGCGGCATTCTTCACGAAAAGGCAATTGACATTGCGCACAAGCATTGTCAAACAAATCCTTTATTCTGTCGCAGCGGTCATTTCTCTGTTCGCACCCAACCTTCTGCTCACCAAGGAATTACAAGATGCCGTTTCCTTTTCCGGATCGCCTGCTGCCTGGCCTTCCCTACCCGCTGGGGGCCACTCCTGACGGATTAGGCATCAACTTCGCCGTTTTTTCCGCCAATGCCCACAAGATTGAGCTGTGCCTGTTCGATCCGTCGGGACGCAAGGAAATCGGGCGCTATACCTTGCCCGAATGTACCGACGAGGTCTGGCATGGCTACCTGCCGGAAGGCAGCGCCGGCTTGCTATATGGCTACCGCGCCTATGGCCCGTACGAACCACAGCATGGACATCGCTTCAATCCGCATAAACTGCTGCTCGACCCCTACGCTCGGCAACTCTCGGGACCTCTGCGCTGGGCTGATGCCCTCTTTGGCTACCGCATGAATTCGCCGCGGGCTGATTTCAGCTTTGATCGTCGAGACAGTGCCGCCGCCATGCCTAAAGGTGTGGTGGTAGAAGACACGTTCAACTGGGGCAACGATCTGCGCCCGCGCGTGCCTTGGTCGAAAACCGTGATCTATGAAGCCCATGTGCGCGGCATTTCCACCCTGCGCGAAGACGTGCCGTCGCAGCAGGCTGGCACCTTTGCCGCCTTGGCCAATCCGCATTTCATCGAGCATCTGCAAAAGCTAGGCGTGACCACCATCGAGTTGCTGCCAGTCCATGCTTTCCTGCAGGATCGCTTCCTACTGGAAAAGAGCCTGCGCAATTACTGGGGCTACAGCACCCTATCCTTTTTTGCGCCGGAGCCGGCCTACCTGTCACGCGGTGAGCTTGATGAAATCCGGCGTACCGTGCGCCGTCTGCATGCGGCTGGGATCGAAGTCATCCTGGACGTGGTCTACAACCACACCGCCAGCGGCAATGAATTTGGACCGACGGTGTCCTTTCGCGGCCTGGACAACGCCAGCTATTTCCGGCTGGTGCCCGGCAACGAACGCTACTACATCAACGAGACCGGCTGCGGCAACACGCTCAACATCAACCACCCGCGCGTGCTGCAGATGGTTATGGATTCGCTGCGCTACTGGGCCGAGTCGTTCCATATCGATGGCTTCCGTTTCGACCTGGGGGTGGCCTTAGGCCGCGATGGCAGCGGCTTTGATCCAGGGTCTGGCTTTTTCGATGCTCTCTTGCAAGACCCGGTACTGTCGCGCCTGAAATTGATTTCCGAGCCCTGGGATATTGGTCCCGGCGGCTATCAACTGGGCAACCACCCGCCTGGCTTTGCCGAATGGAATGACAAGTTCCGCGACAGCGTACGCCGTTTCTGGCGCGGCGACAGCGGCATGCGGGCCGAGTTCGCTGGTCGCATTGCCGGCTCGGCCGATATCTTCGACCGGCGTCACCGCAAGCCCTGGGCCTCGATCAACTACGTCACTTCGCACGATGGTTTCACCCTGCAGGATGTGGTCAGCTACATCCACAAGCACAACGAGGCCAATGGTGAAGACGGCAACGATGGCCACAGCGAAAACTACAGCGCTAACTGGGGAGCAGAAGGTCCCACCGACGATCCAGCTATCCTGGATTTGCGAGACCGGGTCAAGCGCGCCATGCTGGCCACCACGATCTTTGCGCACGGCACGCCCATGCTGCTGGCAGGGGACGAACTGGGCCGTACTCAGCAGGGCAACAACAACGCTTATTGTCAGGACAACGCGCTTTCCTGGGTGGACTGGAGCCCGCTGGAGACGGCCGAAGGTCAGTTGATGATTGCCTATATCAGCCGCCTGACAGCCCTGCGCAATGCCTTCCCCGCGCTACAGGCCAAGGCTTTTTTCCATGGCGAGGAAATCCTGCCAAACTTGCACAACCTGGATTGGTTTGATGACCATGGCAATCACCTCGAAGGCGAGGATTGGGACAACCAAGAAGGCCGCGCCTTGGCTATCCGGCGTGTGACCTGTAATGAGAACGGCCTTCCCGACCCCGTGCTGTTACTGGTCAATGCTTGGGAAGAGCCGCTGGAATTCACCTTTCCTGCACCGACCATGCGTTGGTGCCTGTTGCTGGAAAGTGCCACGCCTGAAATCCGCACACGCTGGCTGGAGACCACAAGCGTCACCGTTGCTGGCCATAGTGTGATGTTGCTGGCCACCCGAGAACCTGGAGAGTCGTGATGTCCGTAAACTACGCAGTGTCCCTGTCTTTCGGGGCGCAGATGATGGCCCCGGGACGCGTGCGCTTTAGTCTGTGGGCGCCTAGTGCGCAGGGAGTGCAACTGGAACTGAGCGGCGAAGTCAGCCAGGACTTGCTACCCCTATCGGGCGCGCAGGCTGGTTGGTTCGAGACCGAAACTGACTGCCAGCCCGGCACGCCCTACCGCTATCTGGTGAGTCTTGACCAAAGTGATAGCGACACGCCCCAAGTCCTGGCCGTACCCGATCCAGCGTCACGAGCACAGCAGGACGATGTCCAGGGGGCCAGTCTGGTAGTTGACCCCAGCGCCTACGTTTGGCGTTGTCCCGAATGGCGCGGCCGGCCCTGGCATGAGACCGTGCTGTATGAACTGCATGTAGGTGCCTGCGGCGGCTTTGACGGGGTGCAGCAAAAGCTGCAGCAACTCGCTGCACTGGGCATCACGGCGATCGAATTGATGCCCATTGCCGACTTTCCCGGGAAAAATAACTGGGGCTATGACGGCGTTTTGCAGTTTGCTCCGGACCGCGCCTATGGCACTCCTGAACAACTCAAAGCTCTGATCGACCACGCTCACACACTGGGCATGATGGTCTTTCTGGACGTGGTCTATAACCACTTCGGCCCTGACGGCAATTATCTGGGCAGCTACGCCGCCCCCTTTTTTCGGCAGGATCAAGAGACGCCCTGGGGTCAGGCCATCGACTTTCGTCAGCCGCCAGTGCGGGAGTTTTTCATTGAAAACGCTATGTACTGGCTGATGGAGTACCGCTTCGATGGCTTGCGCCTAGATGCCGTGCATGCCATTGGCGAGCGCGACTGGCTGATCGAACTGGCCGAACGCGTGCGTGCCACCGTGGAATCCGGCCGGCACGTACATCTGGTGCTGGAGAACGATGCCAACGATGCCGAGCTTCTGACCGGTGCGTCGGCTGGAGGCTTCGACGCCCAGTGGAACGACGACTATCATCACGCTCTACATGTCTTGCTGACTGATGAAGATGTCGGCTATTACGCCGATTACAGCGATGCGCCTGCAACCCGACTGGCGCGGGCGCTGGCCGAAGGTTTCATCTATCAAGGCGACGCCTCGCCCCACCGCCAGGACGCCGGACGCGGCAGCCCCAGTGCGCACCTGCCGCCGACTGCCTTTGTCAATTTCCTGCAAAACCATGACCAGGTCGGCAACCGCGCTCTGGGCGAACGCCTGACCGTGCTGAGTCCCCCCGAAGCTTTGCGCGCTGCCATGGCCTTGTTGTTATTGGCACCACAAGTGCCCATGCTGTTCATGGGCGAGGAGTTCGGCGCGCAGCAACCTTTCCTATATTTCACCAGCTATCCCGACCCGGCCCTGGCCGACGCGGTTCGCGAAGGCCGCCGCCAGGAGTTCGCCGCTTTTCCTGCGTTTGCCGATCCTGAGCAACGGCTACGTATTCCCGACCCGAATGCGATGAGTACTTTCCAATCCTCGGTGCCGCAATGGTTTACCGCGCCCAAGCGTGCCCGGGACCATGACTACTATCAGGATCCGCTGTGCGTCCCTGAATCCTGGCTACGCTGGACCCGTACCCTGCTGTGCCTTCGTCAGCGCCATGTCATGCCGCACCTGCCGGGCACTGTTTCGCTGGGTACCGTGGTGCTAGGTGCCAAGGCTGTGGCTGCGCGCTGGCGCTTGGGCAACGGCAACGTCCTGGCTCTGGCCATCAACCTGGACGCCGTACCCGTGGCAATAGGGCTGGAGCAATTGGCGCGCCCTGCCGGCGCCGACTTATTGCTGGAAACTCCGGCTGCGCTGGCACAGCTGGATCAAGGTCACCTGCCCGGCCATGCTTTCTTGGCCTGGATGGAGCCCGCAATATGAGCGATACGTTGTTATTCGAGCTGGCGACTGCTGCCGGTATCAGCCGCCACTGGATCAGCGCCGACGGCCAGGCCCGCACGGTGACGCCCGACATCTTGCAGGTGCTACTGCGGGCGCTGGAACTACCGTGCGCGACGCCTGAGGAAATCCTCCAAAGTCGGGCGGCACTGGCAGCGGAAGCCGACAGCGCGCATCTGCCGCCCCTGCTGACTGCGCGCGCCGGCCAGGCGCTGTCACTGGCTGGGAGCACTTGCCAACCGGGCATGCCCTATCGTGTCCAGTTTGAACAAGGGGGTGAGCAGGTGGGCCAGCTTGAATCCCTGCAGGGAGCAACGCGACTGCCGGCAGTTGTCCACTGGGGCTACCATCGCCTCCAAGTCGGCGATCAGGAAGTGACACTGGCGGTTGCGCCGGCACGCTGCTTTGGTATCACCGATGCCTTGCGTCAGCAAGCCGTGACCAGTGCCTGCACTCAACCAGTTCCGCTGGCTCCGCGGCTTTGGGGTGTTGCAGCCCAGCTTTATAGCTTGCGCCGGGATGGCGGTGGCGGCATGGGCGACTACAGCGCCCTGGCCGACCTGGCGCAACGAGCTGCGGCCCAAGGCGCCGCCGCACTGGCCATTAGCCCAGTGCATGCCCTGTTCAATGCCAGGCCCAGGCATTTCAGCCCTTACAGCCCTTCCAGCCGCCTATTCCTGAACGCCTGGCACATTGATCCAGCAGCGGTGTTAGGGGAAGACGCCTTGGCGCAGGCTCTGACGACATTGGGGCCGCAGGCGGCGCAGCAGCGCGCCAGGCTGGAGCAGGCCGAGATGGTCGACTGGCCGGCCGCCAGCACGTTGCAGATGCAAATTCTGCGCCAGCTTTTTCGGCAATTTCAAGCACAATGCTCCACCGGTCAAGCAGCTGGGCTGGACGCCGATTTCCGACAGTTCTGCCAGCAAGGCGGAGACGCCCTGCACGACCATGCCTGCTTTGAAGCGCTGGATGCTCATTTCCACGCGCAGGATCAGGGCAGCCATTGGCGCGACTGGCCGACCGAACTGCAGGATCCGCGCGCAGCGGCCGTAAAGCAGTTTGCCGCCCAATATCCCGACGAGATCGCATTCCACAGCTTCCTTCAGTGGCAGGCAGCACGTGGCTTGGCAGCGGCCCAGGCAACTGCGCGCCAGGCTGGTATGCCCATCGGGCTGATCGCCGATCTGGCCGTTGGTGCCGAAACCAGTGGCAGCCAGGCCTGGAGCCGGCAGCACGCAATGCTCAACAGCCTGTCCGTGGGCGCCCCTCCTGACCACATGAATGTTCTCGGGCAGAACTGGGGATTGGGTGCGTTTTCGCCACGTGCTTTGCGCCAGCAGGGCTATGCGCCCTACCTGGAAATGCTGCGGGCAGTGATGGCGCGGGCCGGCGGCGTGCGCATTGACCATGTGCTGGGGCTGGCGCGCCTGTGGTTGGTGCCCGAAGGCGCCAACGCCACCGAAGGGGCTTATTTGGCCTATCCGCTGGACGATCTACTGAACCTGATTGCCCTAGAATCCTGGCGCCATCGCACCATCGTCGTCGGCGAAGATTTGGGTACGGTGCCCGAAGGCTTTCGTGAACGCTTGCATCAGGCCGGCCTGCTGGGCATCGGCGTTCTCCTGTTCGAGCGCGAAGGCACGCGCTTCAAATCGCCAGCCGAATGGCCAAGCGGCATCAGCGCTACCACTACGACCCACGACACGCCGACCCTGGCTGGCTGGTGGCAGGGTCGCGACATTGGCTGGCGCTCCCGATTGGAGCTACTGGCCGATGGCAGTAGCGAAACCGAAGAACGACAGTTGCGCCAGACCGATCGCAGCGCCCTGTGGCAGGCGCTGATCGACAACGCCTGCATAACCGGCCCCCTTCCAAGCCCGGATCAGGCTGCCCCGATTGCGTCCGCGCTGTGCCTGCTAGGCCAGACCGCCGCGCCCTTGGTGATGTTGCCGCTGGAAGACGCCCTGGCGCTGGCAGAGCAGCCCAACCTGCCTGGAACGGTCGAGGTCCATCCCAACTGGTGCCGGCGCCTGCCGTTGCCGGTCGCGCAACTCGACCAGGACCCGACTTTCATTGCCAACGTGACCGCCTTGCGCGACGCACGTGTTCCCTCACTCAAGATTCTATGACGATTCCCCGCGCTACCGCCCGCCTGCAACTGCATCAGGACTTCACCTTCGACGATGCCACAGCCGTGGTGGATTATTACGCCGAACTCGGCATCAGCCATTTCTACGTTTCCCCTATCTTGACCGCGCGCAGCGGCTCAACCCATGGGTACGACACCGTCGATCCGACCCAGATTAGCCCGGCCTTGGGCGGCATGGCTGGTTTGCGCCGGCTGGTGAGTAAGTTGCGCGTTGCCGGCATGGGCCTGATCCTCGACATCGTGCCCAATCACATGAGCACCAGCCCAGAAAACCCATGGTGGCAGCACGTACTGGAATGGGGCCGCACCAGCCCTTATGCCGGCTGGTTCGATATCGATTGGAATGCCAATGATCCGGCTTTGCGCGGCAAAATGCTGGCGCCTTTTTTGGGGCAGCCTTATGGCGAAGTTCTGGCTAGTGGCGAACTCAGGCTGGACTTCGCGCCCGCCAACGGTCGCATTTATCTGTGCTACTTCGACCATCGCTTTCCCTTGGCGCCGGAGTGCTATCCGGTGGTGCTCCAGGCCGCCCTTACCCAGAATGTCGAGGCGCCCTCTTCTGAAACCAACACCACCGAGCCCAACTGTTTGATGGCGGCAATCGCTGCCTTTGAACGCATCGCCACGGCCGACTCCTCCGCCATCCAGCAGGAAAACGCCCAACTCGCTTGGCGTTTGCTAGCCGAGTGTCTACAAACCCCGGACGGCGTTGTCGCCCTGTCCCAGGCGCTGGTAAGTTTCGACGCCACCACCACCTCTGGCCTGGAAGCGCTACATGACCTGCTTGAGCGGCAACATTACCGCCTGACCTGGTGGCGCAATGCCGCCGAAGAAATCAACTGGCGCCGCTTTTTTGAAGTCAGCGACCTGGCCGGCGTACGGGTGGAAGAAGACAGCGTCTTCGACGCCACCCATGCACTGATCTTCCAACTGTATACGGAAGGCTTGATCGACGGCCTGCGCATCGACCACGTGGATGGATTAGCCGATCCGGCTGGCTACTGCCGTAAGCTGCGCCAGCGCCTCGAAGCCCTGACGCCGCAGCGCGCCCGATCATCAGCGGCGCCGTTTGAACCCGAGGGCAGGCCGTATCTTATTGTTGAGAAAATCCTGGCACCAGGCGAACATTTGCGCCGCGACTGGGGCATCGATGGCACCACTGGCTATGAGTTCATGGACCAGGTCGGGGCCCTGCTGCACGATCCAGCTGGAGCCGAACCCCTGTCCCATTTGCGCGCCGACGTCAGCGGCACCGAGCGCGATTTTGCCCGCGAAGTCCGGGCCGCGCGTCGTCAGCTACTGGCGGAAAATCTGGTGGGCGAATTTGATGCCACGGCACGTGTGCTGCACAGCATTGCCCGAGCCGACTTGCATACCCGCGACTATTCTCTGGCATCAATCCGGCGCGCCCTGACTGAGTTGCTGCTAGGCTTTCCGGTCTACCGCACCTATGCCGGCGAAGACGGCCGCGATGCGCTGGACGAGGCTGTGTTCCAGCTAGCCACGCAACAAGCCCGGCAGCATCTGCGCCAGGCCGACTGGCCGGTGCTGGACGTGATCGGTCAATGGCTGGGGGGCGTCTCGCCGCATACCCACGCCCAGTCGGAAGTGCGCAACCTGTGTCGGCGCGTCATCACACGCTTCCAGCAGCTGACGCCGCCGCTGGCAGCAAAATCGGTGGAAGACACGGCTTTTTACCGCTATGGGCGACTCTTGTCGCGCAACGAGGTCGGTGCCGACCCTGGTCAGTTTTCACTGGACGTAGCCGGCTTCCATCAGGCTTGTGTGGAACGGTCCAGGCAGTTTCCGGACAGCCTGCTGGCTACCGCCACTCACGACCACAAGCGCGGCGAAGACCTGCGCGCGCGCTTGGCCACGCTGTCCGAGGTCGCGCCGGAATGGGCCAGTACTGTCCAGCATTGGATGCACCTGAATACACCGCTGCGTGCCGCCTTGGCGAATCCCGATGACAGCGCTGGCAGTGGCGCGGTGACCAGCGCGCCCCATCCTGACGATGAACTCATGTTGTATCAGATGCTGGTCGGTGCTTGGCCGCTGAACCTGCAACCTAACGATGCGCCCGGCCTGAAGGCCCTGGCCGAGCGGTTGGAGCAATGGCAGACCAAGGCCCTGCGCGAAGCCAAGAACGCCTCCAGTTGGGCCCAGCCGAATGAAGCCTATGAGGTGGCATGCTGCGGCTTCCTCATGCGCTTGCTGGAGCCAGGCCAGAATAATGCTTTCCTGCCGGAACTCACCGCCTGGATCAAGCGGATTGCTGCTGCCGGCGCTGTCAATGGCTTGACCCAGACGCTGTTGCGCCTGACGGTGCCGGGGGTACCCGACCTGTACCAGGGCACGGAATTCTGGGATTTCAGTCTGGTCGATCCAGACAACCGGCGTCCGGTCGACTATGCCGCCCGACGTGCCGCCTTGGCCAGCGACCTGCCCGCGCAGCCAGAGATCGCCTGGCGTGATGGTCAGCTCAAGCAGCGACTGATCCAGCAAGTGCTGCTTGCGCGCAAGGCATCGCCGCACCTGTTTGCCCGTGGCAACCACCTGCCACTATCAGTTACAGGGGAGCATACCCGGCATGTGATTGCATTCATGCGTGAGGCCCGCAGCCAGGCGGCCACGGACTCCGATACTGCTCAAGCCAAGCGCAGCTATCAGACTACCGACAAGCATGACCATTTGATTGCGGTAGCCACTTTGCTCCCGCTGCAACTCGGTAGCCAGTCGGGAGAAGCATTGGCGCAAACTGCCACTTGGGGCGCAACTTGCATTGCCTTGCCGGATGGCTGCGCCCAAGAGTGGGTCGATATCCTCACCGGTAAGCGGATTCAGGTTCATGACGGCAGTCTGCGACTGGAGGCAGTGTTACACAGCCTGCCGGTTGCCTTATTGGTTCCTGCAAATTAAAAATATAGAGAAAGCCTGTCGGCAGGAAGGCTGTTTGCTCTCATTAGCCACTACTGAAAAAGGAGAACATGCACTAGAAAAGCGCCGCTTCGCCAATTGAATCGGAAACTTATTGCAAGAAACATGATCCAAAAAGACCATGTCTTCTCTCAGTACACTTTCTTCCGAAACGCGCACGCCGCCACCCGGTTCTACCGGCTTTCCCGATGGGGTGCTGCTGCCCTATCTGCTGGCGGGCGTGGTGCTACTCATCAGTATCTTGATCACCCATACTATCTGGGAGCGGGAAACTGAAAAGGTGCGGCACGAGTTGCGCAACGATTTCGAGGTCGGGGTGCGAGAAGTGGCCCAGCGCATCGAGCAGCGCATGGCAACCTATGAGCAAGTGCTACGCGGGGCGCAAGGCCTGTTCGTGGCATCCGAAGCCGTCAGCCAGGACGATTTTCAGCGCTACGTCAACAGTCTGCAACTGCAGACCCGCTATCCGGGCATTCAAGGCATTGGCGTGGTGCGCATCCTTTCTCCGAATGCCATAGACAGTCATGTCGCAGGAGTGCGCGCTGCAGGCTTTCCGGATTACCAAGTTCATCCTGCGCCGGATGGTCGGCCGCTGATTACTGCCATCACCCAGATCGAACCCGTCAACCCAGAAAATCTGCGAGCCCACGGCTTTGACATGTGGTCCGAATCCACGCGCAGGACGGCCATGGCCGAGGCACGCGATACTGGCGATGCAGCGCTGACGGGCAGGCTAGCTCTGGAGCAGGACGCTGACGATACCGCCCTTCCTGGCTTCATCATGCTTCTGCCCCTGTACCAGCGGGACCTGCCACCACAAACCATTCCCCAGCGCCGCGCTGCCATCTGGGGCTGGCTGGAAGCGCCGTTTCGCATGTCCGATTTAATGGACGGACTGGGCGGCGAGCGCGCGCACGATCTCAACCTGCAGATATTTGATGTTGCCAACAATGGCACGACCACCCTGCTACACCAATCGCATCCAGAGGCCGAAGAAACCGCTCTGTTCAGCGCTGCCCGCCCGATGGAGGTCGCCAACCATACCTGGAAGCTGCAGGCCAGTTCGCTACCTGCCTTCGAGGAACGCCTGAATAACGGCACCCCCCGATTCGTAGCAATCACCGGTTTGGGCATCAGCCTGCTGCTGGGCTTCCTGATCTGGTTGCTGGCGTCCGGACGCGCGCGCGCGCTGGCGCTGGCCATGACCATGACCAACGAGGTCAGAGAAAGTAAGGAGTGGTTGAATCTGGCTCTGGATTCGGCCAGCCTGGGCGTCATCGACTGGGACTTGCAGCACGACAGCGCCACCCGTTCGTTGCGTCATGACCAGATCTATGGCCAAGACAGCTTGCTACCCGATTGGAACTGGGAGGTCTTTGCCAGCTATCTGCTGCCCAACGAGCGTAGCGCGCTGTTGCAGCGACTGCGGCAGTCCTTGCAGGAAGGCCGGGTGGCGATGGACTTCTGCATCCTGCGCGCGGATGACAGGCGTTGCTGGGTATCGCTCAAAGGCACGGCGATGCATGATGCCAGTGACAAACCGGTGCGGCTGGTGGGCATGGTGGCTGACATTACCGCCTTCAAGCATGCGGCTGACGCCCTGCGCCACGCCCATGACGAGTTGGAAACCCGGGTGATGAAGCGTACGGTGGACCTGCAAACGGCCAACCAGGAATTGAGCATTGAAATTGCCGAGCGCAAAAAAATCGAGTCGCAGTTGTTCAGTTCGCGCGAGCAATTGGCGTCGATCTTCGATGCTGTCACCGAGGGGCTGATCGTGCAGCAGGCCGATGGCCGGTTTATGGAGTTGAACAACGCCGCCGAACGCATCCTCGGCTTCAGTGCGCAGGAACTGGCGCAGGCGCGTCACCTGGATGAAAAGCTGGAGACCGTCCACGAAGATGGCAGCCCTTTCCCTGGTGCCCTGCATCCGTGGTCGGTGGCGCTGCGAACCGGCCGGCCGATTCGCAAAGTCATCATGGGTCTGAAGAAGCCACATGACATCTTGACCTGGATCAGCATCAATACCGAGCTGCTATTCGATGAAGGCGATCAGGTTTCACTGGCCGTCAGCAGCTTTTCCGACATCACTGAAAAGAAGCGCTCCGAAGAAGTGATCTGGCAGCAGGCCAACTTTGATACGCTCACAGGCTTGCCCAACCGCCGCCTGTTTCACGAGCACCTGGAACAGGCCATCCGGGTGGCGCACCGCAGCGGCCTGCCGCTGGCGCTGATGTTCATCGATCTGGACCATTTCAAGGATGTCAACGACTCTTTGGGACACGACGCCGGCGACCTCCTCCTCAAGCAGGCCACGGCCCGCATCACCGATTGCGTGCGCGAAACCGACATGGTGGCACGTCTTGGTGGAGATGAATTCACGGTGATTCTGGGGCAGTTGCAAAACCAGAAACATGTCGCCTTGGTCGGGCAAAAAATCCTGGATGCACTGGCCGAACCCTTCGAAATCAACGGCGAAGCGGCTTATGTCTCGGCCAGCATCGGGATCACTTTGTATCCGGAGGATGCGACCGACATCGAAAACCTGCTCAAAAATGCCGATCAGGCCATGTATGCGGCCAAGGGACTGGGGCGCAACCGCTCCAAGCATTTCACCGAATCGATGCAGGAAGCGACCCAAGCACGGATGTGGCTGGCGACCGAACTGCGCCAGGCGCTGGCCAAGCAACAGTTCAGCGTGGTCTACCAACCCATCGTCGAATTGGCCACTGGCAAGGTGGCCAAAGCCGAAGCGCTGATCCGCTGGCAGCATCCGGTCAGAGGCGCGATTTCTCCGGCCCTGTTCATCCCGGTGGCCGAAGAAACCGGCCTGATCGTGGAAATCGGCGACTGGGTTTTCAGGGAAGTGGCTGATCAACTCAAGGCCTGGCGGAGCGACCTCCATCCCAACTTTCAGGTCAGCATCAACCGCTCGCCGGTCCAGTTTCGCAGCGGCAACGAGCCGCAAGACTCCTGGGCGCAATATTTGCAAAGTCTGGGCCTGCCCGGCCACAGCATCGCCTTGGAGATCACGGAAGGCTTGCTGCTGGACGCCAGCAGCAGCGTCACCGATCAGTTGTTGGAATTCCGCGATGCAGGTATCCAGGTATCGCTAGATGATTTCGGCACCGGCTATTCCTCGCTGGCCTACCTCAAGAAATTCGACATAGACCATCTAAAAATAGACCAGTCTTTTGTGCGCAACCTGGCACCCGGCTCGGACGACATGGCCCTGTGCGAGGCCATCATCATGATGGCGCACAAGCTGCAAATCAAGGTGATTGCCGAAGGCGTGGAAACGGTGCAACAGCGCGACCTGCTTGCGGCGGCCGGATGCGACTACGGGCAGGGCTACCTGTTTTCAAAACCGGTACCAGCCGACCAACTGTTGGTGTAATCGTCAGCCGTTTGCCAGCAACTGATTGCTGGCAAACGATCCGTCTTGCTCGATTTACCCTTCCTTACCGTCGATCCGTGGACGCATCAGGTAGGGCGCATACACCACCAAGTACAGCAGGAATGCAGCGCTCCAGGCCGTTCCAGCCAGCATGATGCCCATCTTGTAAAAACCAGGCACTAGTGCAGCCGCCACTCGGGCAAAAGCGCCCAGCTGGATCAGCACGAACATCGCGGCTTCCATCTTGCCAGCGCGCAGCGGCCGCCCCGTATGGCCCAGGGTGGTGCGAGTAATCATGCCCATGATCAGGCCAGCCATGGAGCCTACCGCCAGCGCATGAAAGGCGGCACTGGCCGACACCAGTTGTAGCGCCGCCAGCGCCAGCAGGAAAAACCCGGCCGGAATCCAGGCGTAAGACAAGTGCATGATCCATAGCAGTGGCACGCGCAAGGTACGGTGCGGCTGCCAGCCCAGCAGACGCACTGCCAAGCTGCTGCCAGCGGTAATCGCCAGCGCCGCCATCAGCGGGCCAGGCGCTCCCACTACCCAGGCAATGCAGGCCAACGCGGTCAGCAACATGCCGATTCGGTCACGGCGCGGATGCACCACAGGCTTGGTGCCGGGCGCGCCATTGGCGGTAAACATCGGAAGCACGCGGCCGCTTATGGTCAGCTCGATGATGACAATCACCAGAATCGCCGCTTCGATGGCAGCAATCGGCGAAAGTTGCACCAGTCCTGCAACCGACAGGTGAAACAAAAGGTTGAGAATGGACAGGATACTCAGCAAACCCACCAGGAAATAATTGCGCTTATTGCCGGCGCGCGCAAACACCCCAAACAGCGCCAACGCCGCCAAGGGCAGGAACAACATATCGACCACCGCACCCAGCCAGACAATTCCTGACAGCATCGCCACCCGCCCAGCCAGCCAGAGCACAACAAAGCCCGCCAGCCCGGCACGGCGTGGTGTCCAGAGGTTGGTCCAGGCGCGCGCGGCGGTAAACAGAAAGCCGACGATCACTGCCACGGCAAACCCGAACACCATTTCATGCATGTGCCAGTTCAGGTCGATCTGTGGCCAATTCGCCAACGCACCAAAGTAG
>JBBSSV010000020.1:0-14936 GCA_038241705.1 Burkholderiales bacterium
CTGCAGGCGGATTGGGCAGACAAAGGGGTAGAGTTGGTGCAGCTTGCTAGCGGGTGGCGGTTTCAGGCCCGCGTAACAATGCAAGTTCATCTGGAAAGTTTTAGCCCAGAAAAGCCTCCCAAGTATTCCCGTGCCGCCTTGGAAACATTGGCGATTATTGCTTATCGCCAGCCGGTCACCCGTGGTGACATCGAGCAGATCAGAGGAGTGGCCGTTAACACCTACATCATTCGCAGTCTGGAGGAGCGGGGTTGGGTGAAGGAAGTGGGTGTGCGCGATGCGCCGGGAAGACCAGCGCTACTTGCGACTACTTTCCGGTTTCTCGATGATCTGGGGCTCAATGTGCTTTCGCAGTTGCCGCCTTTGCAGGCGACGGCGCCCATAGAGTTGGCGCCAAGCGCACTCGAAGCATTGTCGGGCTAACTGGTGAGCAATCAGTTTTTTTGCAGCACAGTGTAAGCCTTGGCGTCGCAATCCTGGCTCAGAAAAGAAGCAAAAGCATTGACGTCGGCGCACAGGCCGACGTTCAGCAAAACTAACGCTGAGGCATTCTCGCCTCATCATGACCGGCCCTTTCCAAGAGTCAGGGCCCTCCTCATTATTTTGTGAAGCAAACTATGACGCAGCCCCCTCCTTCAGACAAGCTGGATGCCGTGCCAGCCTCCACAGAGTCTCTTTCCCAGCCTGAAGAGCAGTATGGCTCTTCAGCAAGGCAGCTTAAAGAGAACGGAGGTGCGCCTGCTCCGCGTAAGGGTGTGCGCGGTCCGCGCAACTTGCGTCGTTCACGCCCTGCGCGCCCTGAAAACGAGGGTGCTCAGACAGTGCCCGGGGCGGATAAGGGGCGTCATGCGGCTGAACAAAGCGAAGCAAACACGCGGCGGTCGGAGAGCGCGCGACAGCCATCGTCCCAAGCCGGCGCTTCCAATTATTCCGCTAGCCAGGGGCGAAAGCGACGTCAGGACGGCAAGCCTAATGTTGGGCAAGAGTCGGGCGGTAGTGCCAAGCCCCTTCACGCGAGGCAAAAAATTAATAAAGAGGAAGATATTTTTTCCTACGTGACCTCCGGCGCATTTGATGCGCAGGATGATGCAGCCTCAACTCGAGCGCGCAAGAGTCCAGACAAGCCAGTGCGGCGCGACCTGAGTGCTGAAGATGACGCGCCAAAGTTGCACAAGGTGTTGGCCGAAGTGGGGTTGGGCTCACGACGCGACATGGAAGAACTGATCATTGCCGGACGCGTGTCGGTGAATGGCGAGCCGGCACACATCGGTCAGCGCATCCTGCCAGTTGATCAGGTGCGCATCAATGGTAAGTTACTTCATCGCAAGGTCAGTACAAGACCTCCGCGCGTGCTGGTCTACCACAAACCTGCAGGTGAAATCGTCAGCCACAGCGATCCAGACGGACGTGCCTCAGTGTTTGATCGCTTGCCCGTCATGAAAAGTGGCAAGTGGTTAGCGATTGGTCGTCTGGATTTCAATACAGAAGGCTTGTTACTGTTTACGACCTCAGGTGATCTGGCCAACAGACTGATGCATCCGCGGTATGGGATTGAGCGCGAGTACGCAGTACGCACACTGGGCACGCTGGAAGAAGGAATGCGCCAGAAGCTGTTGGCGGGCATTGAACTTGAAGACGGTCTGGCGCAATTTTCGAAGGTCAGCGATGGCGGTGGCGAGGGCGTCAACAAGTGGTATCGAGTAACGATCGGCGAAGGCCGCAACCGCGAAGTGCGTCGCATGTTTGAAGCCACGGGGCTGACCGTTTCGCGCTTAATCCGGACCAGCTACGGCAGTATAATTTTGCCGCGCAATCTCAAGCGTGGTCGCTGGGAAGAGTTGGATGAGCATGCGGTTCGCGCTTTGTTGAGCGCAAGCGGTCTGGAGAAGGTAACTGGCAAAAGCAATGCCGGAGCAGGGCAGCGCAATGGCAACCGCAAGCCTGAAGCGGTTGATAGGGCACGGACTGGCAATTACATCGAAAAAAATTCTTATGCCGCTGCCGGCAGCGGCAATAAGCGTCCATCGCGCCAGCCTGATCCATTGCAAACGGCCCTGGGTTTTCCAGGAATGCAGCAGCCGCGACGTCAGCCGGGTTCGACCCAGCAACGTAGAGGAGATCTGACGATGCCTGGAAATCATTTTTCCAAGCGACGCTCAAAAGGATAGAGTCGTTACATAGAAGGAGGAAATGTGCAACTTTCCTTTTATTGGAAACGCTGGAAAAATGGCAGCGCTTAATGGTCGCACGCCATTTTTCATTGCAGTAAGAGCGCTCTTCCGTTATACTGCCCAAGTTAACAAGTGAGTCATTTGTGCTGCGAAAGTCGGAGTTGCAAATGCGGAGACATAAAGATGGGCATCTGCCCATCTTTTTTTTGCTGAACGCATTTGGCGCATGCTCGTAACAAGCGACCAAATTCAGACGGCGAAGAGGGTAGGCGGAGAAAAATTTGCACTTATCGCAGTTGATTGAAACGACGGTGGAGGGCATGGGCTACGAGCTGGTCGACTTTGAGCGAGCGGCCCGCGGCCTGTTGCGCGTATACATTGACCTGGTTCAATCAGTGGACGAAGAGGCACGCATCACGGTAGAAGATTGCGAGAAGGTGACGCATCAACTGCTGCATGTGCTAACTGTTGAAAGCGTGGATTACGAGCGTTTAGAGGTGTCCTCGCCCGGGCTGGATCGGCCGCTGAAAAAGCTGGCAGACTACGCGCGCTTTGCCGGTCAAGAGGCTCAGGTTAAGCTGCGCCTTCCCGTCGAGGGTGAGCCCAACCGGAAGTCGTTCCAGGGCGTTCTTCTGCAGCCTGAAGGCGGCAACCTGAAGTTGGAGTTCGAAGGTAGTGAAGGATTGGCGATGCTCGAATTTTCGCTCGCGGATGTGGACAAGGCGCATTTGGTGCCCCAAGTAAATTTTAGGAGTCGCAAAGCATGAGTCGCGAAGTTTTATTGTTGGTCGATGCATTGGCGCGCGAAAAAAACGTCGATAAAGAAATCGTTTTTGACGCGCTGGAACATGCGCTAGCCCAAGCGACCAAGAAGCGCTACCAAGGCGACGTCGATATCCGTGTGGAGATCGATCGGGAAACCGGACGGTTCGAGTCTTTCCGTCGTTGGCGCGTGGTGCCGGATGAAGCAGGCTTGCAGTTGCCGGATCAGGAAATCCTGCACTTCGAAGCCAATGAGCAGCGCGGCGAAGTAGATGTGGATGACTACATCGAAGACACGATCGAATCGGTGGAATTGGGGCGGCGCTTTGCTCAAGACACGAAGCAGGTCGTGTTGCAGCGCATTCGCGATGCCGAGCGCGAGCAGATTCTGGCGGAGTTCCTGGAGCGTGGTGATGCGCTGGTAAGCGGTACCATTAAGCGTATGGAGCGCGGCGATGCCATCGTCGAGTCGGGTCGGGTGGAAGCTAGGTTGCCGCGCGACCAGATGATTCCCAAAGAGAACCTACGTACCGGCGACCGTGTGCGTGCGTATATTTTGCGGGTTGAACGCAATGCACGGGGGCCTCAAGTCATCCTGTCGCGTACAGCGCCCGAGTACATCATGAAGTTGTTTGAGCTTGAAGTGCCCGAGATCGAGCAAGAGTTGCTGGAAATCAAGTCGGCTGCTCGTGACCCTGGGGTGCGTGCCAAGATTGCTGTGTACACCAATGACCGCCGCATCGATCCGATCGGCACTTGTGTGGGCATGCGAGGCTCGCGCGTTCAGGCAGTCACAGGTGAGCTCGGCGGCGAGCGGGTCGATATCGTGCTCTGGTCCGATGATCCGGCGCAGTTCGTGATCGGCGCACTGGCTCCGGCCAATGTATCTTCCATCGTCGTTGATGAGGAGAAGCATGCCATGGACGTGGTGGTGGATGAGGACAACCTCGCCATCGCCATTGGTCGCGGGGGTCAGAATGTGAGGCTGGCGTCGGAATTGACTGGCTGGCATATCAACATCATGACGGCCGAAGAATCAGCTAACAAATCTGAAGAAGAAGTAGCCGTAGTGCGAACGCTCTTCATGGAACGACTGGATGTCGATCAAGAAGTGGCAGACATTCTGGCGCAAGAGGGCTTTTCCAGCTTGGAAGAAATCGCCTATGTGCCGATCAGCGAAATGCTGGATATCGACGCCTTTGACGAAGAGACGGTCAACGAGTTACGAAGCCGCGCACGCAACGCCCTGCTGACGGAAGCGATTGCTTCCGAAGAAGGGCTGCAAGGGATAGAAGAAGCCCTGATGAATCTGGAAGGCATGGATCGCCTGAGTGCTGGCAAGCTAGGGCTGTGCGGCATCAAGACGCTGGAAGCGTTTGGCAACCTGGCATATGACGAGTTTGGTGCAATTCTTGCCCTGTCGGCAGAGCGTGCACAGGAACTGATTGACAACGAATTTGAAGATGTGACGGACGAGGAAATGCGACTGATCGACGCCAAGTACGACGATCAGGCCAAGGCCTTACAAGCGCAAGTATGGGGTGTAGCGGACTCCGTGTAAGTCGCCCATCATCTGAAGCGTCACATAGAAAAGAGGACTGAATGGCGAGTAACAATGTAGCCCAATTTGCTACCGAGCTTAAAATGCCGGCCGATGTACTGTTGGCCCAGTTGCGTGCAGCAGGTGTTGACAAGCACTCTGACTCGGATAGCCTGTCGCAGGACGACAAGGACAAACTGCTGGGACATTTGCGGCGTACGCAAGGCGCAGCGGCGGAAGGGGAAAAAAAGAAAATCACCCTGACACGCAAGCAGACCTCTGAAATCCGGCAGGCGGATGCCACCGGTAAGTCGCGTACGATTCAGGTGGAAGTCAGAAAGAAACGCACCTTCATCAAGCGGGACGAGCCGGCGGTTGAAGAAGCGCCTGCTGTAGACGAAGCGGAAGCTCAGCGCGCTGCCCAAGAAGAGATGCAGCGTCAAGCCGAGTTGCGAGCCCAACAAGAGGCGGAGCTGAAGGAAAAGCAGGATTATCTAGCCCGGATGGAAGCGGAAAAAGCCGCCGATGCAGAAAAAGAAGCCAAGGAGCGTACAGCAGACCAGGCGCGCTTGCGCGCCGAGGAAGAAGCGCGCAACTTGAATGCAGCGAAAGCACAGTCAAGTGTGCCCGCTGCAACTGGCCAGAACAAGGCGCCGGGGCAACCCGAGCCTGCCACCCCCATCGAAGAGGCTGAAAAAGCCAAGAAGGCTGCGCAGGCCGCCAAGGAGGCGGCTGAAAGAGCCGCTGCGGGTGAGCGCGCGCGCAAGGCGGTCGAAGACGAGGTAGCCCAAATCAAGGCTATGATGAATGCCCCCGCCCGTGTGATTAAGGCGCCGGAGCCACCTGCGCCTGCAGCCAAGACTTCGGAGGGCACTCTGCGCAAGCCGGCAGAAAAAAAAGTTGTCGACAAGAAGACTGTTGCTACCATCGACAAGAAGTCAATCAAGACGGCCAATGTATCGTCGACTTGGCAGGATGACAGCAAGAAGCGCGGTGCCGGCATTAAGACCCGGGGTAACACTGGCAGCGGCCGTGATGGTTGGCGCAGTGGCCCTCGTGGTCGTCGTTCCTCCCAATCCGATCGTGAAACCAACTTTCAAGTGCCAGTCGAGGCCGTTGTCCGTGATGTGCAGGTACCGGAAACCATTACTGTGGCCGAACTGGCGCACCAGATGGCCATCAAGGCCACTGAGGTCATCAAGCACTTGATGAAACTGGGCCAGATGGTCACCATCAATCAGGTGCTCGACCAGGACACTGCCATGATTCTGGTGGAGGAAATGGGCCACACTGCTCATGTCGCCAAGCTAGATGATCCGGAATCCTTTCTGCAAGAAGGTGAAGTCCACAATGCAGAACGGCTGCCACGTGCGCCGGTGGTCACGGTCATGGGTCACGTTGATCATGGAAAGACCTCGCTCCTGGACTACATCCGTCGAGCCAAGGTGGCATCTGGCGAGGCCGGTGGCATCACGCAGCACATTGGCGCCTATCACGTTAAGACTGCTAGCGGCATGATTACCTTCCTAGATACGCCCGGTCACGAAGCCTTCACTGCCATGCGTGCGCGTGGTGCTAAAGCGACCGATATTGTCATCCTGGTGGTGGCGGCGGATGACGGCGTCATGCCGCAGACGCGTGAAGCGATCGCTCATGCCAAGGCAGCTGGCGTGCCGCTGGTGGTGGCGATCAATAAGATCGACAAACAAGGTGCCAACAAAGATCGTGTCACCCAGGAATTGGTGGCAGAACAGGTGGTGCCAGAAGAGTACGGCGGCGATTCGCCTTTCGTCCCGGTATCAGCTAAGACCGGCGAAGGCATTGATGATCTGCTGGAGCAGGTATTGCTTCAGGCCGAGGTGCTGGAGTTGAAGGCTGCGGTCGACGCTCCGGCGCAAGGCCTAGTAATTGAATCCAAGTTGGACAAAGGTCGTGGCCCGGTTGCAACCATCATGGTGCAGTCTGGCACCCTGAAGCGCGGTGATGTGGTTCTGGCAGGCTCTTCCTTTGGCCGCATTCGCGCCATGTTGGATGAAAACGGCAAGACCATCACTGAAGCGGGGCCTTCCATTCCTGTTGAAATTCAAGGTTTGACCGAGGTGCCAGTTGCCGGTGAAGAAGTTATGGTTATGGCAGACGAACGCAAGGCGCGAGAGATTGCCTTGTTCCGACAGGGCAAGTTCCGTGACGTCAAGCTAGCTCGCCAGCAAGCCGCCAAGCTGGAGAACATGTTCGAGCAGATGGGCGAGGGCGAGCTCAAGAGCCTGCCGTTGATCATCAAGACCGACTTGCAGGGTTCACAGGAAGCACTGGTGGGGTCGCTGCAGAAGCTGTCCACAGATGAAGTGCGGGTGCAGGTGGTGCATGCCGCAGTGGGTGGCATCAGCGAATCGGACGTCAACCTGGCGCTGGCCTCGAAGGCAGTTATCATCGGCTTCAATACCCGAGCCGACCCGACTGCGCGCAAGCTCGCCGAAGCCAATGATATTGACATCCGTTACTACAACATCATTTACGATGCGATCGAAGAGATCAAGGCGGCCATGTCCGGCATGCTGGCTCCGGAAAAACGTGAAAACGTCCTGGGCTTGGTGGAAATTCGCCAGGTGATCCTGGTCAGCAAGGTCGGTGCCATTGCCGGTTGCCTGGTGCAGGAAGGTCTGGTGCGCCGTGGTTCTTCGGCCCGCCTATTGCGCAATAACGTGGTGCTCTGGACCGGTGAAATCGATTCGCTCAAGCGCTTCAAGGATGACGTACGCGAAGTCAAGTCGGGCTTCGAGTGCGGGCTGACGCTGAAGAACTACAACGACATCGAAGAAGGCGATCAGCTGGAAATCTTCGAGATACAGGAAGTCGCCCGTACCCTGTAAGCACCCCAAGGTGCCTGGACAGCTTTGAAGGCTGTCCAGTTCGAATGTCACAACGGCATGACAGCAGGCGCAAGCCTGCTGTTTTATGTTTACCTGGGAACTTGATTGCATGGCCAAAAGAAACAAATCCCTGCCCCCGCGCGGCGTGCGCGTAGCCGAACAGATTCAGCGGGACCTAGCGGAAATCATTGCCTATGAATTGAAGGATCCGCGTGTAGGCATGGTAACGATTGCAGAAGTACAACTTACGCCTGATTATGCGCATGCCAAGGTGTTTTTCACCTTGCTCAGCGATGAGCCGGATGCCATTCAGGATACGGTCAACAGTCTCAGGAGGGCATCAGGCTTTATTCGCAGCCTGTTGGGAAAACGCTTGAGGATTCACACGCTGCCCGAACTGCATTTCGTGCACGATAGTTCGGCTGCACGCGGTCTGGCGTTGTCGCGCTTGATCGACGAAGCGAACGCGACCCGGGCCAAGGACAGCGATACCGATCCTGATGCCCCTTCCGCTTCTGAAGCCGATGCGGACTGATGTCAGATCGTAACTTTCCTGCCAAGTCAGACCAATTTTCCAAGAACCTGCCCGTCAGAAAAAAACGCGTGCCGGTGCATGGAGTACTTTTGCTGGATAAGCCTGTGGGGTATTCCAGCAACGATGCACTGATGCAGGCCAAGCGCTTGTTCAATGCGCAAAAGGCCGGTCACACCGGAACCTTGGACCCTTTTGCCACTGGTTTGCTACCGCTGTGCTTTGGTGAGGCAACCAAGTTTTCTCAGGATTTGCTAGAAGCTGATAAGACTTATGAAACCGTGCTGCACCTGGGCATTCGTACCAGCACGGGCGATACTGAGGGTGAAGTCTTGGCGAGGCGTGACGTTGCTGTGACCGAGACAGATGTGCTGGCGGTGCTTGACCGTTTTCGCGGCGAAATCAGTCAAGTGCCACCGATGTATTCGGCCTTGAAGCGCGACGGCAAGCCCTTGTATGAGTATGCTCGTGCCGGCATCACGCTGGAGCGCGAGGCGCGTCACGTCACCATTTTTTCACTGGAATTACTGGAATTGGCACTGCCATACGTCCGCTTGCGCGTGCACTGTAGCAAAGGCACCTATATTCGCGTACTGGGAGAAGACATTGGCGAGGCCTTGGGTTGCGGTGCGCATCTACAAGCGTTGCGCCGGACGGGCATTGCAGCGCTGACTTTAGGGCAAGCGCTGACGCTGGAAGCGATACAGGCAGCGACAGATATCGAGCGCCAGGCGCTGCTGCAACCCATGGATAGCCTGCTTTGCGCCGTTGCGCCTTTATGGTTGTCGGAAGAACTAGCGCGACGTTTCATGCATGGGCAGCGCTTGGCACTGGGCAAGGAGGAGGACTGGAAGGGCGAGCCGCCACCGGGTCGGGTACGAGTCTATCGCCACAGTGGTGAATTGCTCGGTACGGGTCAGTGGGCAGAATACGGCGTCCTGGCACCCGAGCGCCTGGTCGTCGCCTAAGTTGCTCTGGCTTTTTCTAGGTGTTTGAACGTCTCTGTGGCAGCTGACAAACCAGCATTCCTTTTGACTTCGGATCCGCTGCCTTCCAGAAAGGATTTTCCTGGCTTTATTCGACGTTGCAAGCCTTTGAATAACAACAGATTTTCTGTTTTCAAGGCGTGCACCATGCTATAATTTTCGGCTTTCCCGCCCCAACTTCTCAGTCATTATGTCCAATACAAAACGCGCCATTCGCAACGTTGCCATCATTGCCCACGTTGACCATGGCAAGACCACCCTAGTTGACCAATTGTTGCGTCAATCTGGCACTTTTCGTTCCAATCAGCAAGTCGATTCCCGGGTCATGGATTCCGGTGATATCGAAAAGGAACGGGGCATCACGATCCTGTCTAAAAACTGCGCCGTGGAATACGAGGGCACCCATATCAACATCGTGGACACCCCGGGCCATGCCGACTTTGGCGGGGAAGTAGAGCGGGTGCTGTCCATGGTCGATAGCGTCCTGCTGCTAGTGGATGCGCAGGAAGGCCCCATGCCGCAGACACGTTTCGTCACGCGCAAGGCGCTGGCCTTGGGCTTGAAGCCGATCGTCGTGCTTAACAAGATCGACCGTCCCGGCGCTCGGCCTGACTGGGCGATCAACGCCACCTTCGACCTGTTCGACAAGCTCGGCGCCACGGAAGAGCAACTGGATTTTCCCGTAATCTATGCGTCTGGCCTGAACGGTTATGCCGGCCTAGATGCAGACGTGCGCTCGGGCACCATGAAGCCCTTGTTCGAAGCTATCCTCCAATATGTGCCAGCGAGGGACGACGACATTGACGGCCCCCTGCAGATGCAGATCACATCCTTGGACTACTCTTCGTATGTTGGCAAAATCGGTATTGGCCGCATCAGCCGCGGTCGCGTCCGCGCGTTGCAAGATGTGGTGCTACTGGATGGTCCGGACGGTACGCCCATCAAGGCCCGCATCAACCAGGTTTTGACCTTTAAGGGCCTGGAGCGGGAGCTAGTCGATGAGGCCGTGGCTGGTGATATTGTCCTGATCAACGGCATCGATGAAATTGGTATTGGCACCACCCTCTGCGCGCCTGAAAAGCTAGAAGCATTGCCCATGCTGACCGTGGACGAGCCCACCCTGACCATGAACTTCATGGTTAACAACTCGCCCCTAGCTGGCCGCGAAGGAAAATTCGTCACCAGCCGTCAACTGCGCGAGCGCCTCGACCGCGAACTCAAAGCCAACGTTGCTCTGCGCGTGGCACCAACCGACGACGACACCATTTTCGAAGTGTCGGGACGTGGTGAACTGCATCTGACGATCCTGCTGGAAAATATGCGTCGCGAAGGTTTCGAGTTGGCGGTATCGCGTCCCCGTGTGATCTACAAAATTGTCGATGGCGTGCGCCATGAGCCGTTTGAATCCCTCTCGGTTGACGTTGAGGAAAGCCATCAGGGCGGCATTATGGAGGAGTTGGGCCGTCGCCGTGGCGATTTGCAGAATATGGAAAGCGATGGCAAGGGCCGGGTGCGTCTGGAATACCGTATTCCGGCACGTGGCTTGATCGGTTTCCAGGGAGAATTCATGACCCTGACCCGTGGCACCGGTTTGATGAGCCATGTGTTCGACGCTTATGCCCCGGTCGACTTCAAGGGTGACGTAGGCGCGCGCCGCAACGGTGTGTTGATTTCGCAGGATGATGGCGCGGCAGTGGCTTATGCACTGTGGAAGCTGCAGGATCGTGGCCGCATGTTCGTGGTGCACAACGACCCGGTGTACGAAGGCATGATCATCGGCATCCATTCGCGCGACAACGACTTGGTGGTGAACCCGATCAAGGGCAAGCAATTGACCAACGTGCGCTCTTCCGGTACGGACGAAGCCGTGCGCCTGGTTCCACCCGTGCAGATGTCGCTAGAATACGCGGTGGAATTCATCAACGATGATGAATTAGTCGAGATCACGCCCAAGAGCATTCGCTTACGCAAGCGTTATTTGAAGGAGCATGAGCGCAAGCGCGCCTCCCGCGACGTCGCTTGATGGCTGTGCCTTGCGCATAGCGTTTCAGGAGTAGTCCTGACACACAACCCGCTTGGCTGCGACCCCTCAAATGGGTATCAGCCGGCGGGTTGTTTGCCATCTTGCGTCACAACTTGTTGTTGTCAGGTCTGAAAGAGTAATACGTGCCGTTACAACGTTGAAAAAGATGCGCATGGCACAATTGGACCAACACTTTTCAGTGCACTTCATTCATACCAATAACAGGAGACCTGATGAAAATTGAAACTCTGGCCGTGCATGCCGGCTATACCCCCGAGCCGACCACCAAGGCCGCGGCAGTACCTATCTATCAGACCGTGGCCTACGCCTTCGATAGCGCCCAGCACGGTGCCGACCTGTTCGATCTGAAGGTGGCAGGCAATATCTACACCCGCATCATGAACCCGACCAACGACGTTCTGGAAAAGCGCGTAGCGGCACTGGAAGGTGGGATTGGAGCCTTAGCAGTGTCCTCTGGCATGGCCGCGATCACCTATGCGATTCAAACCATTACCGAAGCCGGGGACAACTTCATTTCCGCCAGCCAGTTGTATGGCGGCACCTACAATCTGTTTGCGCATACTTTGCCACAAATGGGCATCGAGGCGCGCTTTGCCGACGCCCGCCAACCCGAAACCTTTGCTGCCCTGATCGATGATCGCACCAAGGCCATCTTCTGCGAATCGATTGGCAATCCCTTGGGCAACGTGACCGATATCGCCAAACTGGCCGAAGTCGCCCATGCCCATGGCATCCCGCTGATTGTCGACAACACCGTGCCCAGCCCCTATCTATGCCGGCCATTCGAGCATGGGGCCGACATTGTGGTCCACTCCCTGACCAAATACATGGGTGGACATGGCACCACGGTCGCAGGCGCCATTGTCGACAGCGGGAAGTTTCCCTGGGCCGAGCACAAGGAGCGCTTCAAGCGACTGAATGAGCCGGATGTGTCTTATCACGGCGTTGTATATACCGAAGCCCTAGGAGCCGCCGCCTTCATTGGCCGTGCCCGGGTCGTACCACTGCGCAATATGGGGGCGGCGCTGTCGCCCATGAACGCCTTCCAGATTCTGCAAGGCATCGAAACCCTGGCACTGCGCATGGACCGGATATGTGAAAACACCTTGGCCATCGCTCGTCATCTTAAGCAGCACCCTAAGGTCGCCTGGGTGAACTATGCTGGGTTGGAAGACCATCCGGATCATGCGCTGGTTCAGAAATACATGGGTGGCCACGCTTCGGGCATCCTATCGTTTGGCTTGAAGAGCGCGACCGCTGCCGAACCACGTGCTGCCGGTGCCCGCGTACTGGATGCCTTGCAGCTGTTTACCCGACTGGTGAACATCGGCGACGCTAAGTCCTTGGCGACGCACCCTGCTTCGACCACGCATCGTCAACTAGATGCGGATGAATTGGCCAAGGCCGGCGTATCGGAGGGAATGGTACGCTTGGCGGTGGGCATCGAACATATCGATGATCTGTTGGACGATCTGAATCAAGCGTTAGAGCAGGCCTAATTTGCACCACCGCCCACGAATATAGTTTTTTCATGGATTGGCGAATCGGTTCCGCTAGCCTTACCTGCCCCGTGAATCGGGGCAGTTTTTTTGTCAGCACATCATGCCTTTTTCTACAAATTCCTTGGTCTCAGCCTCCGCTAGTTCAAAATCTGCATTCAAGAGTGGCCGCCGTATTTCGGTGGCACCCATGATGGACTGGACCGACCGTCACTGCCGGATGTTTCATCGCCAGATCACCCGTCATACCTGGTTGTATACCGAAATGGTGACCACGGGTGCATTGCTGTATGGCGACGTCGGTCGGCACCTGGACTTCAATGACGAAGAGCATCCGGTGGCCTTGCAACTGGGGGGGAGTGAACCAGCTGACCTAGCGCACTGCGCACGCCTGGGGCAGCAATGGGGCTACGATGAGATCAACCTGAACTGCGGCTGCCCATCCGAGCGCGTGCAAAAAGGTGCTTTCGGTGCTTGCCTCATGGCTGAGCCGACGCTGGTGGCCGATTGTGTCAAGGCCATGCGCGATGCCACGACAATCGATATCACGGTCAAGCACCGCATTGGTTTGGACCAGGAGGAGTCGTATGCCATGGTGCGTGACTTTGTAGGGCTGGTGGCTGATGCTGGCTGCACCACTTTCATCGTTCATGCCCGCAACGCCATCCTCAAAGGCCTGAGTCCTAAGGAAAACCGAGAAATCCCGCCCTTGCGTTATGACGTCGTTTACCGTCTCAAACGCGATTTCCCTGACCTGGAAATTATCTTGAACGGCGGCGTCAAGACCATCGGGGAAATCGACCAACACTTGCAACAGGTTGATGGCGTCATGCTGGGGCGTGAGGCTTATCACAATCCCTACCTGATGGCAGACGTCGACGCGCGCTACTATGACAATGCCACGCCCAAGCTGACGCGTCGTCAGGTGGCAGAAATGATGTTGCCCTATATACAACAGCAATTGGTACTTCACGGCGCGCACGGTTTGAAGCTCAACAGCATTACGCGCCACATGTTGGGGCTGATGGCGGGGGTACCGGGGGCGCGGACTTTCAGGCAGACGCTATCTGATTCCAAGCGACTGGCAAAGGCTGATCCAGTTTTGTTGCTACAGGCCATGGAGTCCTTGGTCAACGTCTGAAGTCATGGGTGGGATCAGGTCCAAAAGAAAATTTCCTCTCTAGCATGGTGGGATAACACGATCAGTTCGGTAAATTCTTGAAATTTTAGGGTGTTATTCCAGAGTGAGGGTTTTGTGAGAAAAAGGGCCTAAACTTGATAAAACTTGCTGTTTATTTGGTGCATGAAGTACATTTTGAAACAAAGCCGTCATGAACTTCTCTTAATCACCTCAGTCAAGAGAGTAGTCATTTTGTTAATGTATTCTCAAAGGAGTTGTCATGAAATCTCTTTCTCGTCCATATCAGGTCCTTCTCGCGGTTAGCTTAGTGGGTGCAGTGCTGACTGGTTGCAACCAGCGTGAGGCTGATGATGTCGGTACGCCTGATGCGGCTGTCCTCCCCGCGCCTGATATGTCCGACAGTGCGGATGTATCCACTGTTGCTCCCGGTACCGATGCTGCAGCAACTGGCGCTTCTGGCGATATTGGCAACGATACTACGGGTATCACACCTGAAATGGATAACACCGATCCCGGTGAAATCAGCATAGCCCCGATTCCGGATACTAACGATACCGTGTCGAACACTAATCCTCCTATGGATAGTGCCGGTACTTCGGGCGTCTCTGGCATGTCTAATACGGACCCCGGCAGCATCAGAAGCTCGGGCGCACCGGCTCCCGGAGAAGTCATGGATGACGAGCAGCCTGCCGATAACATGAACGTACCGAGTGGCAGTGAATCCACGCCTTAATACAGTGTCTCAACATTACGCAACGCTGGCAGCGTTTGCCGGCTAAAGGATGTGCAAGGTGTGATAAAACGCGCATGCTTGAATGCTGTGATCTGAGCGCTGACCCAAGACACATAACAACACCGCCTTGGCAGAGCCGATCCTGCAAGGCGGCGTTGTCGTCTTCTCTTCCGTTGCACACAGCAGGAATTTCGCTTTCAGGATGACGCCAGCGGTTGCCGGTAAGAAGTTCCTTTTTGTGCAAACAGTGACATGCACGTGCTCTTCGAGGATGATGAATCAATCCTTTGCGCGTCCGTATTAAGACCTACGAGTTGGCATGATTGCCATCGTCGTATTTTCTCTCGTTGCCTAACAGGTGGGATTTAAGCACTCGCGGCAAGTATCCATTATCTGGAGCTTGAGCCATGCTTCGGTGCCGCACTGCTAAGGCCTGCGCTGCTGCATTGAGTAGAGCACATGAGCCGTCTGCTTGAAGTGCGGCTGAATATTCTGTCTGTTCAGACATGGCATGTGCTATCCGGCACGTTGAGCGAAAACCTAAGTGAGGACGTGGTTGTTTCTGTCAGAGCGTAGACCATCACGTTTGATGCAGAGTTAGTTGGCAAAGGCTGACTCACAGGTCAAGCTTCTATGATCGGCAAAGTAAGAGGGCATA
>JBBSSV010000021.1:0-14490 GCA_038241705.1 Burkholderiales bacterium
CAAGAACATGAATGTGGTGGTGATAGGTGGATTTGAACCACCGACCCCAGCATTATGAGTGCTGTGCTCTAACCAACTGAGCTATATCACCAGCAAGCCGAAAATTATCGTGTTTTTGCTTCGCCTTGTCAATCAGAATCTGCGGCTGTGAGGGGTTTCGCTAGAAAATGCGGCCTGATAGGCGCAGGACGCTGACAAAGCGTGCCAAGTTTGCGCTGCTGTTGGTAATTTTCTGGCCAATGGCTGAAAGCAGAACAAATAGGTGCAAAAATCCAGTGCATGCCAAGAGCGTGGCATGCTTTACAACTGTAAAGGGTCAGCGTCGGAGCGGGCGTTGGCAATATGACTCAATAAATGAGTGTTTGCCTGCGGGTCAAGGCAATCGATCGCTTTGCGTTGCGGCATGGAACGCAGCCAGGTCAGTTGGCGTTTGGCCAGTTGGCGGGTGGCGGCAATGCTTTTGTCGCGCAGCGTGGGCAGGTCGTACAGGCCGTCCAGATATTCCCAGGTCTGGCGATAGCCGACGCAGCGCATCGAAGGCAGTCCCAGATGCAGGTCGTCGCGGTTGCGCAAGCGGCGCACCTCGGCAATCAGGCCGCCAGACTCGCCGTCCAGCATGGCCTGGAAGCGCTGGGCGATGCGAGAGTGCAAGACGCTGCGTTCGGCGGGCTCCAGAGAAAGAGATAGCAAATTGAAGGGCAGCTCGGGTGGCGGTGCCTGGCGCAACAGGGCCGACATAGGCTGGCTCGTTTGCAAGAATATTTCCATGGCGCGCTGGATGCGCTGGGTATCCGTGGACGGCAGGCGTGCTGCCGTTTCAGGGTCGTGCTGCGCCAGACGCGCATGCATGGCAACAACCCCTAAGCGCGCAATTTCTTCGTCAAGTTGAGCCCGAATGACCGGATCTGCCACTGGCAGGGCATCCAGACCATGTGCTAACGTCTTGAAATAAAGCATGGTGCCGCCTACCAGCAGGGGTAGCTTGCCACGCTTTAGGATATCAGCGCAAAGGCGCAGTGCATCTGTTCGAAACTGAGCCGCCGAATAGGATTCGGCGGGATCCAGGATGCTGATCAAATGATGGGGAACGGTCGCCTGCTCTGTAGCCGTGGGCTTAGCAGTGCCTATATCCATGCCACGATATACCAGCGCCGAGTCCACGGAAATGATTTCTGACGGAAAATGGCGAGCGATTTCAAGCGCGGCTGCGGTTTTGCCGGAGGCCGTGGGGCCCATTAGTGCTACCACCATGGGCTTGTTGGGCTGAGCCATCACTGACCCCGCATGAAAAGCCGATCCAAGTCGGGCAAAGCCAGTTGCACCCAGGTTGGGCGGCCGTGGTTGCATTGGTCGGAACGCTCGGTGGTTTCCATTTGCCGCAACAGGGCGTTCATTTCCGGCTGGGTCAGGTGACGATTGGCGCGCACGGCTGTATGGCAGGCCAGGGTGCCCAGCAATTCGTTGCGGCGTTCGAGCAGGGCGCGCGAGCCGCCGAATTCACGCAGGTCGCGCAACACATCCTGAGCCAGCGCCTGCGGGTCGGCCTTGCCCAAGAGAGCAGGAATGGCGCGCACGGCTAAGGTAGTTGGCGACAGTACGCCAATCTCGAACCCCAACGTGGCCAAGGCCTCCTGGCTTTCTTCGGCAACACCGACATCGACGGCATCGGCAAAAAAAGTCACAGGAATCAGCAGGTTCTGGACGGATAGCGACTGGTGATCCAGGCCTTGCTTAAGCTGTTCGTACAAGATGCGTTCGTGCGCAGCATGCATGTCCACCAGCACCAGTCCCTTAGTGTTTTGCGCAAGGATGAAAATTCCGTGCAACTGCGCCAAGGCAAACCCCAAGGGATAGGTTTCCGCCGACGAGGCTTCCCCTTCCATAAACGAAGCGATGGAGTCGCTGGGTCTGGCAGCGCCCTCTTGAGCGATGGTGTCCCGAATAGAGGAAAAGAGTGCGCCATACTGGGCCGTGTCTTGCGCGATGCCCGGGTTGGCGGGTTGCGCCATCAGATGCAATCCAGATTGCTGGGATGTGTGTATCCAGGGCAGGTTCGACGAACTCGCGGGGACCGGTGCCGGCGTTGCCCCATCAGCCGTGGCAGACGTTTGCGCCAGCGTCCGGCTGATCGTATGGAAGACGAACTGATGCACACTGCGACTGTCGCGAAAGCGCACTTCGGTCTTGGCCGGATGCACATTGACGTCCACTAGAGCCGGATCCAGATCCAGCGCCAGGACGTAACTTGGGTAGCGGTCGCCATGCAGCACATCCTGATAGGCCGCACGTACGGCATGCATCAGGAGCTTGTCGCGCACGAAGCGACCATTGACATAGAAATACTGGGCGTCACCGCGCATGCGCGCAGCCGTGGGCAAGCCGATCAAACCCTGAAGGTGCAGCGGTCCTGCCTGCTGGGAGAGTTGCAGGTGCGCTTGGGCAAAGGCGTCTCCCAGGATGTGCGTGCTGCGTTTGGCCAAAGAGGTGGCATTCCAGAGACCCACATTTTTGCCATTGTGCAGCAATGAAAATTGCACGTCGGGTCGCGCCAGCGCCATGCGGCGCACGACTTCGGCGCAATGGCCGAACTCGGTTTGTTCGGTCTTCAGAAACTTGCGCCGCGCTGGCGTATTGAAATACAGGTTTTGCACGTCAATGGTGGTGCCCACACCACCGGAAGAAGGCGCTGCGACAGCAGGCGTGACGTCCAGAGGTGAGGTGCGCAGCTCCCAAGCGTGCTCGGCATCGGTGGTACGCGAGGTCAGGGTGACGTCGGCCACGGAGGCAATAGAAGCCAGAGCTTCACCGCGAAACCCGAGGGTGCCAACCCGCTCCAAGTCGGACAGCGAAGCAATCTTGGAGGTGGCATGACGCGTCAATGCCCAGACCAGATAGTCTGGTGCGATGCCACACCCATCATCCGTGATGGCAATCCGCTTGGTGCCGCCTTGTTCCAGGCGCACCGTGATCTGGGCTGCACCGGCGTCCAAGGCGTTTTCAAGCGACTCTTTGACGACCGCTGCCGGACGCTCGATGACTTCGCCCGCTGCAATCTGCGACACCAATTGATCAGGCAGAGCGCGAATCGGGCGGGGCAAGGTGGAAGAGTAATCTCGTGCGTTCATGTGGTGATTATAGCGCTGGCCTATTGGCGGCTTAGGAGGGCGCTTAGCATTTGACGGCTGAGAAACGATCCACAAGTGCCGGAAGTTTCGTACATTAATCGTCTAAGCCCACGGGACGCCGGTAAAAACAATGCCTTCTTCAGGATTGAGGAAACACACGCTGGTGTATGATTTCGCCGCTAGCTCAATCACCTCAAGGTTCGCACATATGGATTTCATGCAATTGCTGGACATGATCTTGCACATCGACAAGTATCTGGGTACGTTCATTACCGAGTACGGCACCCTAGTGTATGTCGTATTGTCGGGCATTGTCTTTGCCGAGACCGGACTGGTGATCTTTCCCTTTTTGCCCGGGGATACGCTACTGTTCATTGGTGGTGCATTTTGTGCCTCCGGCGCTATGAACGTCTGGCTGCTGATGGGCCTGCTGATTACCGCCGCCATTCTGGGCAATACTGTCAACTACTATATCGGTAAGGCCATTGGCCAAAAGGTGTTCACTCACGATTACCGCTGGCTGGATAAGGATGCGCTACGTAGGACCCACGCCTTTTATGAAAACCACGGCGGCAAAACTATCATCCTCTCGCGCTTTGTGCCCGTGGTGCGTACTTTTGCACCCTTTGTCGCTGGTGTCTCCGGAATGGAATTTGCCAAGTTTCAGTTCTATAACATTACTGGCGCCCTGATCTGGGTGATCGGCCTGGTGGCCGCCGGCTACTTCTTTGGCAATATCCCTATCATCCGCGACCATCTGACCACAATCGTGTTGATCGGAATCGGCGCTGCCGTAGTGCCGCTGGCACTGGGTGGCGTGTGGAAAATGTACAAAAAAATGGCGCAGTGAACAGGCTTAACGGTAGATTTCTGCCACTACAAAAATCCAGATAAAGCATTAAAAAAGCCCGCTCAAGCGGGCTTTTTTAATGGGGGACACCGATCAAGTCAACTTGCGTTTGGCCAGCGGCGGATTGTTGGCCAAGTAGTTACGAATCCCAGACATCAAGGCTGTGGCCATCTGGTCCTGATAGGCCTGGTTGGACAACTTGGCTTCCTCTTCAGGATTGGAAATGAAAGCAGTTTCGACCAGGATGCTGGGAATGTCCGGTGCTTTGAGCACGGCAAAGCCGGCCTGCTCTACCGTTTTCTTGTGCAAGTGGTTGATGCCGCCGATTTCGGTCAGTACCGAATGTGCCAGCTTGAGGCTGTCATTGATCTGGGCCGTGGTCGACAGGTCCATCAGAACTCGCGCCAGGTGCGGGTCCTGACCACCGATATTGACGCCACCAATCAGGTCGGCGGCATTTTCCTTGCTGGCCAGCCAGCGCGCAGCAGTCGAACTGGCGCCTTTTTCAGACAGAGCAAACACGGAAGAACCACGCGCTGTGGGCTTAATCCAGGCGTCCGCATGAATTGAGACGAACAGGTCGGCCTGAGCCTTGCGCGCCTTTTGTACGCGGGTGTGCAGCGGCACGAAGTAGTCGCCATCGCGCGTCAATATCACACGCATGTTGGGCAGTTGCTCGAGTTTGGCCTTCAGGCGTCGAGCAATGGCCAGCACCACGTCCTTTTCCCTGTTGCCACCCCGGCCAATCGCACCAGGATCTTCACCCCCATGCCCGGGGTCCAGGGCCACGGTTAACATGCGCATCATACGTGGATTGTTGCTAGGCGCTTCAGCCACTGCACGCGGGGCAGAGGGCTGTGTGGGCAGATCGTTCCATTGTCCTTTTTCGATCAGAGCCGTGATCGGGTCGACCGGATGCGTCGGATGCAGGTCAAACACCAGGCGATGACGATAGGTGCCAGCGGGCGCTAGGGTAAATACCTGTGGGCTGACTTCCTTTTTTAGCTCGAATACCAATCGCACTACATCTGGCGAGTTCTGGCCGATGCGTACTTGGCTGATGTAGGGGTCGTCTGCCTGAATCTGGGTGCCCAGTCCCTGCAGGGTGGAATTCAGGACCACGCCTTCGATATCCACCACCAGTCGCTCCGGATTCTGGATGATGAAGTGTGAAGCCTTCAGATTGGAATCGTTTTCTAGGGTAATGCGGGTGTATTCTTCTGAGGGCCAAACGCGCACGGCGACAATCTGGGCGGCATGGGCTAGGCTTGGGACGAGGACGGAAAACAAAAGCGAGCCGCCGGCCTTGAGAATGGTGCGGCGGGTTTTGGCATTTACGGTTTTGGCACGAAGTGCAGTTGGTCGAGACATTGAACACCCTGGTCGGTCAGTGCATGACATTCTAGTTGGCGGCCTGTGCCGGCGACGCTGAGAGCAATGTCGAGGTCGGGCACGGGGAGCGCAGGAGCGGCTTTCTCGGGCCACTCGACGAAGCAAATATTATCAGCAATGAAGTATTCTCGGAAACCCGCTTCCAGGAACTCGTCGGCGCTTCCTAGACGATATAGGTCAAAATGGAAGATTTCGGTTGGTTGGCCAGCAATTACGACCCGGTAAGGCTCGACTAAAGTATATGTCGGGCTTTTGACTGGTCCCTGGTGCCCAGCGGCCTGTAGCACCGCTCGGGTGAGTGCAGTCTTGCCCGTACCCAGGTCGCCATGCAGATACACCGTCAAGCCGCGCTGCAGGGCCTTGGCCAGTGCTGCACCCCATGTGATGGTAGCGCTTTCGTCTTTCAGAAAGGTGGTTGTTGTGCGCATTCTGTAATCGGGCTTCCGGTAATGGCCGTCTTGGCTCTGTGAAAGTTATGTAGCAGGAATGATAGCTCTGAAGTGACCGAGAACACGCCAAGGCAGGTGTTTTGGTCTGATAAAGTAGCAAAAAGACGCTCAGGCCAGCGCTTTGAAGGTTTGCGCTGCTTCAATGGCAGCTGTGGCAGTGATACGACGCCAAGCCGTTTGGCTCGTGCCAAATATCTTGCTATTTATTTTCCTCATCTTTTTTCATCATTAAATTCAAAAGCGTGGAAACTATCTCCGCCTCAATCTCAGCTGACTTATCTGCCCTGGCTGTGACTATCAAGGCTTGGGGCCGCGAGTTGGGCTTTGCCGAACTGCGCATCACCGACATCGACTTGTCCGATAAGGAGGCTGGTTTGCAATCCTGGCTGGATGCGGGCCATCACGGTGAAATGGCGTACATGGCCACGCATGGCATGCGGCGGGCGCGGCCAGCCGAGTTAGTGCCGGGCACGGCGCGTGTCATCAGCGCCCGCATGGATTATTTGCCGGAATCTGTAGGGCAGGACTGGCGCACGACCGAGATGCAACGTCTGGATGATCCGGGCGTCGCCACGGTATCGTTGTATGCGCGCGGACGGGATTATCACAAGGTGCTGCGCAGTCGCCTACAGCAACTGGCCACGCGCATCGAAGCCGAAGTAGGGCCTTTCGGCTATCGCGTATTCACTGACTCGGCGCCGGTCATGGAAGTCGCGCTGGCGGCAAATGCCGGTTTGGGCTGGCGAGGCAAGCATACCTTGCTGCTCACGCGCCAAGCCGGCTCCATGTTCTTTCTGGGCGAACTCTTCACCGACTTACCGCTGCCGCTGGACGAAGCGGTCAGCGACCATTGTGGCCAATGCCGTGCCTGCATCGATGCCTGCCCGACTCAGGCCATTCTGGGTCCCTATGAACTAGACGCACGGCGCTGCATTTCCTATCTGACGATCGAGCTCAAGGGCAGCATTCCGCTGGAACTACGACCTCTGATTGGCAACCGTATTCTGGGGTGCGACGACTGCCAGTTGGTCTGTCCGTGGAACAAGTTCGCCCAGCGCGCCAGCCTGCCGGATTTCGATGTGCGCAATGGTTTGGACAAGGTGACGCTGGTGGCGCTGTTTGGCTGGAGCGAAGACGACTTCAATCGCAACCTGCAGGGCAGCGCCATTCGGCGCGTTGGCCATGAACGCTGGCTGCGCAATATCGCAGTAGCTCTGGGAAATGCCGCTACCCGCCAGCCACATGATCCTGACATCTTGCAAGCGCTGGAAGCGCGTGCGCAACATCCATCAGATTTGGTACGTGAACATGTGGCCTGGGCGCTGGCGCAGCACGTGGTCGCTTGAATCAAGCTCAGCAAGCTAACGCTAGAGCATTGACGGCGACGTCATGAATGTGGGATGCCCGCCCTTGTGCATACTCAGGACGACGCCGGCAGCAAGCTCAGCCACAAAGGAATGGTCAACATCGAGACCAGGGTGCTGGCAGAGACAGCAAAGGCTACCAACGCAGCATTGCCACCCATGCGACTGGTCAGGACGTAGGCCCCGGTCGACGTAGGCAGGGCAGCAAACAGGACGGCGATCTGCCATTGCGCCAAAGGCAATGCCAGCCAGTGCCCCAGCACCAATGCCCCAGCACCAATGCCAGGGCGGGCAAGGCCAGCAGCTTGATCGTCATGAAATACAGCGCCAGACCGTGAGTGCCGCGCAAGCCCTCAAAGCGCAGGCCAGCGCCGATCATCATCAAGCCCAAGACGATGGAAGTGTTGCCGATGCGTGCTAGGGTCAAGTTTAAAAGCTCCGGCAGGCCAATTCCCAACAGATTGCAGCTGATGCCCGCAGTTGTCGCCAGCAGCAAGGGATTTTTGGCCAGCTCACGCAACAGGCTGCGGCCCTTGGGCGCCAGTGCGTACACTGCAGCTAGGTTGCACAAGGGCACGCAAAAGCCGATCAGAACCGCCATCAGCGCCGTACCAGAATCGCCCGCCAGCCGCTGCGCCGCTGCCAGGGCGATATAGGAATTGAAGCGAAAGGCAGTCTGGACACCAGAGGCAAAGTTGATGGGCTCAGGGCGTAACAGCGGTCGAGCCAACCAGCCCAATACAATGCCCGCCAAACACACAGCAAGCGCCACCTGAAGCAAGCGAGCCGTAGCCCCCAGGTCGAGTGGAGCATTGGCGCTGGAATTAAACAGCAATGCTGGAAATAGCAGGTAATACACCATCTTTTCCAGGCCGGTCCAGAACGGCGTTTCCCAGCGGGTGACGCGCAACAGCACATGCCCGAGCACGATTAGCAGAAAATCCGGCAACAGCAGGGTGGCAATCGACATAGAATCAATACATGGAGCTGCACCTGCTTTTTATGCTTCATCCTGCTGCGAGGACAGCAAGTCATGAAAGCATGGCAGGACAGCGAAAACAGCCGGAGCGATTCTGCCATGCCAACTCGAAAAACCCTACTTGTCCCTGTTCCTGGCGCACTTGCCGCTAAGCATCCAGCTAATGCTCGCTCTTCTGCGGCGCGGTCGTTGATGACAGCGCCAGAGATGTTTGCTGCCGTCATCGAAGCACCCTTTGGTGCAGTAGGTATCCGGACGGAGGGCAACAGCCTGCGTGAACTGGTGTATCTACCACCTGACTATGCGCTACGCGAACCGACGGACGAAGTTGCCGCTGAAGCAGCCTGCCAGCTTGCGCGTTATTTCCAGAACGCCGACTTTACTTTCAGCCTGCCGTTAGCATCCGCCGGCACCGACTTTCAGCAGCGAGTGTGGTCGGTGATTGCGGCCATACCCCGTGGCGAAGTGCTGACTTACGGCCAAGTTGCGCGACGATTGGACTCGGCCCCACGTGCGGTCGGGCAGGCGTGTGGTGCCAACTGGTTTCCCATGGTGATTCCCTGCCATCGGGTGACGGCGACCGGTGGGCTGGGTGGCTTTGCTAATCAGGAAGATGTGGCCGGTTTTCATCTGGGTGTGAAGCGCTGGCTGCTGGCGCATGAAGGAGTGCAGGGCTTTTGAATACGAAAGTAAGCCAGGAAATGTCACCAGCGGCGGCCGACCTGGGCATCATTGTCGAGTTTTGCGACCAGCTATGGCTGGAGGACGGGCTGTCGAAAAATACTTTGGCAGCTTATCGGCGCGACTTGAGCTTGTGTGCCGGCTGGTTGCATCATGCGCGGGAGCAAACCTTGCTGTCGGCGCAGGCGGCAGACCTGAACGCCTATTTTGCTGCCCGCCATGCCGAAACCCGGCCCAGCACTGCCAACCGGCGACTGGCAGTGCTGAGACGTTTTTATCGCTACGCCCTGCGCCAGCACCTGGTGGGCGAAGATCCTTGTTTACGCATGAAGTCGGCGCGCCAGCCTGCGCGTCAGCCCGGCACCTTGTCCGAAGCCCAAGTCGAAGCGTTGTTGCACGCGCCGGATGTCAGCACGCCGCTCGGACTGCGTGATCGAACCATGCTGGAACTGATGTATGCCAGCGGCTTACGCGTGTCTGAACTGGTATTACTCAAGACGTTGGAAGTCGGCATGGACGAAGGGGTGCTGCGTGTCACGGGCAAGGGCAGCAAGGCGCGGCTGGTGCCATTCGGTGAAGAAGCGCGCGACTGGATCGAGCGCTATCTGAAGACGGCACGCGGCACCATTCTGAATGGCCAGATGGACGACGCGCTGTTCGTCACCGCCCGCGGCGGGGCAATGAGCCGGCAGATGTTCTGGATTTTGGTCAAAAAATATGCTACCCAGGCTGACATCAACGCGCCCTTGTCACCCCACACCCTGCGTCATGCTTTTGCCACCCATTTGCTCAATCACGGCGCGGACTTGCGCGTGGTGCAGTTGCTCTTGGGGCATGCGGATATCTCGACCACACAGATCTACACTCATGTGGCACGTGAGCGACTGAAGAAACTACACGCCGAACACCACCCGCGCGGCTAAAAAGAGGATTGTCCCTTCAGCCGCGCGACTAGGGTCGTACTGAAACTGCTAGCCCGGACGACACCGCATCAGTGTGTAAGCGGAGACGGTATCCGCTCACGCCGGTAGTCGTCTGGTACGCCCTTCTTGGACAGTACCCATTGCCATAACTGGATGTCGCGTGCGCGGAAAGCGCCGTCGCACGACAGCAGGTAATAACGCCACATCCAGAAGAAGCGCTCTCCCAGTCGTTCGGAAAAATAAGGCCAAGATCCTTCGAACATGCCGATGCGGTCGAACTTCTCGTTGAGTTCGCGATAATCCTGCATGCGAACTTCCAGAGTCAGATCAGGTAGCGCTTCTAAGTCTAGGCCAATTGCTTTGTGGAAATGTGAATACCCACGCATTGGACGCCATAATGTTCAGCGGCATAACTCATGAAACTGCCCTAGCTGCAGCCAATATCCAGCACCCGCATACCGGGCTCTAATTCCAGTTTGGTTTCCTGCGCCTGCTCCAGTATCGTAGCCTACTCCCAGTAGCCACAGATGTACTTCAACGTCGGTCCTCTGGCGCTGAAATATATTTTGCAGTGTGGCGGCTCAGGCTATTTCCGCTTGCGTATGGTCATGTTCTATCTGAGCAATGGCCTGATGCACCAGGTGGTACGGGCACCGGAGTTTTCCAATCCGGCTTTCCTGGTCTATTCCCGAGAAAAGGACTCACCCGAGTTGCAGCAGGGCCTGACGATCTTGCGCACCCTGGTCAATGAAGAAGCGGATTGGTCGCAACACTGGGAAAGCGTGCCGCTGGAATCAGCCCTTATCCTTTAGACGCACCATCGGCTGGCTTCAGGCATCAGCGCTCCTGCAAGGTGGCGCGGGTACTGCCGAAGGGGTCGTCGATCAGAAAGCGCCAGCTTCCATCGGCCTGTTGACGCACGACCTCCAGCGTATTGATTTCGCTCTGGATGTCGCGACCATCCTTGGCCACGCCGGTAAAGCTGGCCTTCATGCGGTTGGTGGCAATCTTGCCGTCGGCACTCACCGTGGTCTTGATGAAGTCGATGGTAAAGCGTGGCTTGAGAGCGACCATGAAAGCATTGTTTTGACGGATCGCTTCATGACCGTGCATCATTTCTCCGGACTTCTTGAACAGTACGGCGTCCGGTTCGTACAGGTCAACGCTGGCTTCGAGATCGCCGGATTCCAGCGCCGCCAGCAGCAACCGATTGCAGTCTTCGGGCTGCTGGGCAATGGAGCTTGCAGAAGAGGGTGTGTTCGATGGATCGGACATGAGACTCCTTGTTAAGAAAAAAAGAAACCGTAGCGGCACATGCGCAACAGTGCCGGTTACTGCGCCTAGGTGCAAGACCTGCATCCTGAGCATCTGCTAATGTAGCGGCGTTGCTGTCGGCAAGCTTTGATCTGTTTCTGTTGATGCAAATTTACTGGGAATGGCTATGTCCATGAATAGGCAGCCCGCTAGGCTGGCTGACACCATCGCTCGCCGCCATGAATACAGGATTGATGGCACTCTGATAGGTTTCGTCGATTATTACCAACTCGATACGGACGAAGGGGCACTGGCGGTTGTGACCCATACCGAAGTGGTGGGCCAAGTCGAAGGTCGCGGCTATGGCTCACGCCTGAGCGCATCGGCCTTGGCTCACTTTCAGGACGAAGGTTGCCAGGTGGTGCCAGTCTGTGGTTTTTTTGCCAGCTTTTTACGCAAGCATCCAATCCATGCCAGCCAGACCAGCCCGACGGCACGCGCACTCTTCAACATCTGAAATGCCATGACACAGATCGGTTTTCTTTCTGATGCAGCCATGCCGGACACGTCGCATCGTCTGCCACGTAGCTTTTATGATCGGGACACCACACTGGTCGCCCAGGAACTGCTGGGGATGTTGCTAGTGCATGAGAAGGAGGGAGTCCGGCGGATCGCTCGTATCGTGGAAACCGAAGCCTATCTAGGCGCGCATGATCTGGCGGCCCACTCTTCTAAAGGCGTCACGCCGCGCACCCGCATCATGTATGGTCCGCCTGGCTATGCGTACGTCTACCTGATCTATGGCATGCACCACTGCATGAATGTCGTGACTGAACCAGCCGGACAGGGCTCGGCAGTGCTGTTACGTGCGGTCGAGCCCCTGTGGGAAGTGGAAAGTAACACTCGTGGGCCCGGCCTATTGTGTCGGGCCATGCATATCACGCGTGAGCAGAATGGCCTGGATGTGACCAGCGGCTCCCTGACGCTGGCTGCGCCTGTATACAAGCCCGCATTTTCGATTCATGCCCGCCCGCGTATCGGCGTAGACTACGCCGGCGAATGGGCCAGTCAGTTATTGCGCTTCACCATTCAAGGCAACCCTTTTATTTCCAAAAAATAAAGGCCGCGCGCGCTGGCTGGTGATGCCCCGCTACACCGATTGAGTTTCCCGGCAACCTACAAGAATTTACTGAAAAAAATGATTATCGTTTTTGCTACGCTCGCCGCCTATTTGCTGGGCTCGATTTCCTTCGCAGTCGTTGTCAGCCGCGTCTTCGGCTTGGCCGATCCGCGTGCTTATGGCTCAGGCAACCCGGGCGCAACCAATGTTTTGCGTACGGGCAACAAGAAGGCGGCGCTGGCGACTTTGCTAGGAGATTGTCTTAAGGGCTGGGTGGCGGTCTGGCTGGCGCAGCGCTACGGCAGTGGCTGGGGACTAGGGCAGGAAGGTGTGGCGCTGGTGGCGCTGGCGGTTTTTGTCGGCCATTTGTGGCCCATTTTTTTCAATTTCCAGGGTGGCAAAGGCGTAGCGACAGCGCTGGGCGTGTTGATGGGTTTGAATGGCTGGCTGGGATTGGCCACGCTGGCGACCTGGCTGATCGTAGCCTACGCCTTTCGCTATTCCTCCCTAGCGGCGCTGATCAGCGCGCTGTTTGCTCCGCTGTATTACGTCTGGCTGTTTGGGTTGAACCCACCCTTGCTGGCCGTGGGCGTTATGAGTGCTTTGCTGGTTTACCGTCATCGCAACAATATCAGCAAGCTGCTGGCGGGTGAGGAAAGTCGAATCGGCAGTAAATCGCACTAGGCATTATGTGCAAGCTCTTCAGAGTCCGAAAGCCGCTGATCTTTCGGTTGCGTGCCTGTTGCCTGCCAATGACCAAACACTGCTTCAGTCGCGTCTCAGACAGCATTGCTGGCGGTGGGCGGCAAGAGTTCATCCAGCGGCCAGCGCGGACGCACTGTAAAAGCATAGTCGCGCTGCGCGGCAGCGGGATCGATCTGCAGGCGCAAGGCACCGGCAAAGGCAATCATGGCGCCATTGTCGGTGCAAAATTCTAGCGCCGGGTAATGCACGCGCCAGCCTTTTTTGGCGGTGGCCGCGTCCAGTGCAGCGCGTAACTGGCGATTGGCCCCCACGCCACCTGCCACGACCAGCCGCTTCAGGCCAGTCTCTTGCAGCGCCTTCATGCATTTCACGCACAGTACCTCGACGATCGCATCCACAAAAGCGCGGGCGATGTTGGCCTTGTCCTGCTCGCAAAGATTAGTCGTCTGCTTCTTGACCACGGTGAGGACCGCAGTTTTCAAGCCGGAAAAGCTGAAGTTCAGATTTTTAGTGTGCAGCATGGGACGGGGCAGGGTATAGACCTTGGGGTCGCCAAACTCAGCCATGCGCGAAATTTCGGGGCCGCCCGGGTAACCCAAGCCCAGCAATTTGGCTGACTTATCGAAGGCTTCGCCAGCGGCATCATCCACGGTTTCGCCCAGCAGCGTGTAGCATCCAACACCGTCCACCCGCATCAATTGCGTGTGCCCGCCAGACACCAGCAATGCCACAAAAGGAAATTCTGGGGCGTCCGGTGCCAGCAAGGGCGAGAGCAAGTGACCTTCCAGATGGTGAATCCCCAGCACCGGTCGATCCAGCGCCAGGCCCAGTCCGCAGGCCATCGAGGCGCCGACTAACAACGCCCCTGCGAGGCCCGGACCCTGGGTGTAGGCAATCGCATCGATCTCGGTGCGCACGATACCCGCTTGCGCCAGTACAGTTTCCAGCAAGGGAATGGTGCGCCGGATATGGTCGCGCGAGGCCAGTTCAGGCACGACACCGCCATAGGCTTCATGCATGGCGACCTGAGAATGCAGGGCATGGGCCAGCAAGCCGCGCTCGGTGTCGTACAAAGCCAAGCCGGTTTCATCGCAGGAAGATTCAACGCCAAGAACAATCATGGGAAGATAGGTGTTTGATCGGATAGCCCATTGTAAAGCAAGCGTTGGTAGCCGTTATTCGGGTTGCGCTTGCGTTTCATGCACGTTTCTGGAGTCATCATGAGCACTTCAAGCTTTGCTGCCGGCAGCGCCATATCGCTGCCATCGACGAGTGCTACTGCGTTTTCCGCCGCCGACCTCATCAAAGAAATTGGTCGCGGTAAAAAGGGCGCCCGTAGCCTGAGTCAAGACGATGCGCGCCAGTTATACGCCGCCATGCTTGCCGGCCAGGTGCCCGATCTGGAGTTGGGCGCAATCCTGTTGGCCATGCGCATCAAGGGTGAATCCGTTGCCGAAATTGCAGGTTTTTTGCAGGCAGCGGAAGCTTCCTTTGCGCCTTTGCAAATTCCTGTCGGAGCGCATGCGCCGGTCGTGCTGCCCAGCTACAACGGTGCGCGCCAATTGCCGAATCTGACGCCCTTGCTGGCGCTGTTATTGGCACGTGAGGGCATTCCGGTATTACTGCATGGCGTCATGAACGATCCACG
>JBBSSV010000022.1:0-14270 GCA_038241705.1 Burkholderiales bacterium
CCAGCGATGATCAGCCAAATGGTTTCCTTGGACATGAATCTCCTCCTTTAAGCAACAAACAGGACGACGACGCCGATGATCAGCGCCACCATGATGAACAGCGGAATGGTGACCCGCAGCACCTCGCCCTCTCGACCAAGAATGCCAGCAGTGGTGGTGCCAAGCAATACGTTACCCGGAGCAATCATGTTGCCCGCAGCACCACCAGCGGTCTGCGCACCCAGAATGGCTGCACTGCTCAGACCCGTGGCTTCAGCCGTGGACAACTGGAAGGTGCCGAACAGTAGGTTGGACGCCAGATTGGACGTTGTCATGAAAGAGCCCAGACCACCTACCAGCGGTGCCAAGAAGCCGTAACCGGTTCCTGTCGCTGCCGCCACACCCTGCGCCAGCACCTCGACTGCACCCGAACCGGCCATGATGTTGGACATGGCAATCAGCGCAATCACGGCAATGGTCGACGGAATCGCTTTATCCAGCGTGTTGTACAGGATGCGACCCACTGAACCATTGCGCATGCGTCCCATGCTGGCAAACGCGAAGTAACCAACCAATGCCGCCAGCAACAGGAAGGTACCGGCATGCGTAAACGGCGAGAACGACAACGTCGTCGGGGCCCGTTCGAAGCCCAAGCCCGTCACTGTCCCTGGAAAAGCCAAACCAAAGGAGAAAGCTCCGAGGGCAGCCTTTACGGGCGCGATCAGCAACACACCAAACGTAATCACCAGCAAGGCGTAGTAGGGAATGAACGCCTGGTTCAGGGTCATGTCGCGGCCCACGGCCATGGCACTTGCAGCGGATCCACCACCGACTGGCGTGGTACCACTTGGCATGGGCTCGCCCGGCACCACGGGTGGTGCAGATTGCGCCACACCATGTCCTTGACGCACCGACTCTTCAAAAATGTGGCTGGTATAAGGCTTAGCCTCACGATAGCGTGGCAGGCGAGCGATGGCGAACAGGGCAACGAAGGCTACGCTGGAGGCTATGAAACCATTCAAGGTATCGTTCCACTGCGACAGCACCAGCGTCAGACCACCTTGCAGAGCGGACAGGACCAGGATCACTACCAGGCCTTTGCGAATACCATTCCAGCGGTCATACAGCCAGCACACTAGAAAGCCGCCCAGCAGATTCAGCACCCAGATGAAGAGCGCCGCATACAGCGCGGTTTCCATGGCCAGCGCCGGGCTCATTTCCGTCACTTGCTTTAAGCCCAGCCAAGCCACCGCCAGCGTACCGAAGGTGTTATTCCAAGCGTGGCCGATCAGCGGAATGATGACCGCGTACAGCGGGCGCACGCCAATCCCTACCAGCAACGGTGCACAAACGGCAATCGGCACACCGAAGCCAGTCACGCCCTGCAGGAAGGAGGCAAAGGCCCAACCAAAGGCCAGCACCTGGATCAGCGGATCCGGCATGATGCGCGTAATACCCTGGCGCAAGGGCTCAAAGGCCCCGCCCTCGTGCGTGACCTCGTAAATCAAAATTGAAGCCCAGACCACATACAAGACCGTCACCGCACTCCAAGTGCCCTTGACGCTTTCATAGCCGAGCACGTTGGTTGGCGTATCGAAAAAATACCAAGCTACGGCCACGGCCACCAGCCACGATAGTGACCCCGCCTCAGCCGCACCCCAACGCCGTCCTAACATCATCACCAGCAAAAAAAACAGCGGCAAGAATGCAATGACCCAGTTCGTTACATTGATTGACATATTCATGACGTCTCCCACTCCAATCAAGATTGCAAGGCGCTGCCTCAGCAGGCGATCAAAGAACGATTTTTCATAAAAAGCCTTGCAAAAGGCAGGCGGCATTGAGGATCAAAAGGCACAGGACAGTGCCTGAAATAGATAGCAATTGCAGCTGATGGTTTCATTATTCGTCTCCTCTTTTTTTATCGGAATGGCGTGTCAACAAAACAGCCATGTCAATGATATGCCAGGAAAGCAAATGCGCCCAGCAAACCGCATCTTTTCTGATGTCAAGTAAGCCTTCGCATCAAAATGCTATGCCAAAAGACAGAATCTGTGCTTTTAAACAGCTCAGGAGTGGATCAGTTCGCGAATACGGGCGCGCAGTTGGGGCAAAAGCTCCTGCTCGAACCAAGGGTTGCGCAAGAACCAACCAATATTGCGGGGAGAAGGATGAGGCAAGGGAAAGAAGTGTGGCGCATATTCCTGCCAGGCGCGCACGGTTTCGGTCAAGGTGGAGCGGCGCTGTCTGCCGAAGAAATGACGCTGCGCATACGCACCGATCAGGAGAGTGAGTTCCACCGCTGGCAAATGTGCCAGCAAGTCATCCAGCCACAAGCGGGCGCATTCCGGCCGCGGTGGCAGGTCGCCGCTCTTGCCGCGGCCAGGGTAGCAATAGCCCATGGGAATGATGGCGACCTGTTCGGGGTCGTAGAACATCTCTGGCGTTATCTCTAGCCATTGACGCAAGCGTTCGCCGCTGGCGTCATTCCAGGGAATACCGCTGCGGTGTACACGCAGTCCAGGTGCCTGTCCGATGATCAGGATGCGGGCATTGCTGCCGGCCTGGACAATTGGCCGCGGCCCCAGCGGCAAGACGGCTTCGCAGGCGCGGCAAGCGCGCACCTCGGTCAGCAGTTGGCCCAGCCCTTGTGGCTGGATGGGAATGATCATGCCGTTGGCTTGGCTGGTGCAGAGGCGGCCTCTGGCTCATCGTCGGCTTCCGGGTCTGGCGGATAAGTGATCTTCTGCTCTTCCACCTTGGCAAACGAGGTTAGAAGATGGGGGCGCCGCCCCTTGGGGCCTATGATATCTTCTACGGCAATGCCGCGCACCAGCAGGGAATCACCAATCATTGAGCGATGGCAACGCCAGGGCACGGCTTCGGCGCACATCAGCACGCAACGGTCGGATGCGGCCAACTGAATGGCCTGCTCCAAGCCTTGCTCGAATTCCGCAGTTTGCATGTAATCGGCATATCCACGGAAAGACAAGTTGCGCCAGGCCTTATTGGGCGAATCGGCACGCGTATGACGCAAGCCGCCCAGTGCCGACAAGTGGGTATAGGCAATGCCCGCTGCTTGCAAGGAGGCCGGCAGGTTTTCTTGGGCGAAGTGCGGATTGTGGCGTGAGCGCGGCACGGTGCGGACATCCAGCACATGCATCACTTGATTGTGCTGCAACAGTTCAAGAAATTCTTCTAGCGGACGATTGGAATGCCCGATCGTGCAAACCAGCATGTCAGCTGGCAATTGCTCCTGTGTCATATGTTCCCTTTTTCATTGCCCTCTGCCGCTAGGCGAGCCTGTCTTGTCTTAATCTGCAGCCACCCATGCGCAACCCCGCTCATGCTGGGTAAGACCCTCTGTCCCTTCACTTTCAGGTGCATGGACGTTCGTCTTGTTGAGCTTGCTCAATCACCTTCCTCCGGAAAAAACAAAGTCGCGCGTGACAATCTCTCTACCATGTGAATGGTTGCATTTGCAATGCAAGTATCGGTCCAACGCAAATATTGCAAGCGTTTTTTGACGAATGTAGGGGTTTCTTGCTGATGGTGGGAATCAAATCACGATTTTATAATCGGACTATTACCTGAAAAATTTGTCAGCAGGTGCCGCGCTCCTCCACGTCGAGACCTCTTCGGCAGTGCTTCCAATCACTTGAGCAGTTTGTTTTCCTCCATTATGTTGACTTTGAATAGCGATCGTTTGCGGCAGGATTGTGCACAGCACCCTCAGGCTCAGGCCAAGAAGGTCTATGACCAGTTGCTACGACAAAATCCGGGCACCCATGCCTTGGCTGAAGCAAATGTTTTTTTGCAGTGCCAACTGCAGGAACTTGCGTCCCATCCCTGCGATCTGCCGACAGATCCGGCGATGCTGCCTGCCTGGATCGCCAACAATGCGGCCCGGGTCAGCGCAGAATACCGCCGCTACTTGGAGGCGCGCAAAACAGGGGCGAAAAGGCGTTACTTCCGCAACAAGTCACATGCTTTGTACGTGCTCAAGGGCATTGCCCCAACCAAGATGGTTGATGGAGCCTGGCTGTACGGAGTGCTGAAGCATTGGGACCAAAGCCGCTACGACAGCTTGATCAATATTTATCTGGAAGAGCTGGGCGAAGGCATTCCCGACAAAAACCACGTGGTTCTCTACAAAAAACTGCTGGCGTCGCATGGATGTGACCAGTGGCGTCAACTCGATGCCAGCCACTTCGTCCAGGGCGCGCTGCAGTTGGCATTGGGTCGGAAAAGCGAGCGCTACTTGCCAGAAGTCATTGGCTACAACCTGGGTTACGAACAGCTGCCCTTGCATTTGCTGATCACCGCCTACGAACTGAATGAACTGGGCATAGATCCTTACTATTTCACGTTGCATGTCACGGTCGACAACGCCGGCAGTGGCCATGCCATCCAAGCGCTGGAAGCGCTTTGGGAAGCGTTGCCTTCGGCGGCGGACCAAAAAGAGTTTTATAGGCGTGTGCGCAATGGCTACAAGCTAAGCTTGGCGGGCAAGGGAACGCAGGCGATCATCGATCAATTCAACCTGCGTCAGGAACTGCTGGACATGCTGCAGCAAAAGGCGGCCTTTGGCGCTTACCTGCATTCCGACTATTGCCGCATCGCTGGCAAGACCATCAATGAATGGCTAGCAGAGCCGGAACAGCTGTCAGACTTCCTGGACACCTTGGAAAACAAGGGCTGGGTCAAGCGTCACGAAGACCCGGTCACAAGTCGTTTCTGGGGGCTGCTGGAAGGCGAAGGCGCGCAAATGTTCGGCGTTTTCAATTCCTACGAGCGCCAACTGATCTATGACTGGATTTCGGGTGACTGGGCCGGCCTTGAGCGTAAGAATACCCTGAGCTTTCGTGCCAGACAGCAGTTGCTTGGCCAGTTGAGGCCCGCTACGAAAAACGCAGCGAGGCATCAACATCATGCGGGTCGGAGCGTCTTCAGAGAGCATGGTTCAAGCGATTCTCAACGTGCTGAAGAAATGCATGATTTCAACCGCGATTTGCGCCTGCTGGAAGTGCAACTGGCCAGCCTGCCCGAGCACAAGGCGAGAATGGCGCACCTCTATCGGCTGATGTCTCCTGCTTTTCACCATACGGCTGCCGGTTTGATGGCAACGCGCATTTTCAGCCGACTCTGGAGAGACCGATAAGTGACGCTCTCCTCTTCTTTTCCGGCTTTTCCGGAAAACTCTTCTGCCCTGCCTCTGGATACTGTCTCTGTTCAGGGGCAAGAGCTGGACGCATCAACGACTGCTGGCCCGCTTCCGATTTTCCGGTACACCAACCAAGTGAAAGTTGCGCTGCACCAGTTGGCAACCTGGCTGCAGACTAACCACTATCGGTTCATCACCGTCACCCCTGCCACGCATGCGCGCGTCAATGCACGCCTTGAAAATTCTCAGGCTCAGTCTTTAGCCGGCATTTTTGGCTGGAGCCGACCCTTTACCCACACCCTCTTGCCCGCAGAGATGTTTGATCCTCTGCGCGAGGCAGGTATTGTGCTCGCGCACGGCTCGCTTTGGCGCAGCCAGGTTCGTGTCTCGAGCCTGGACGGTCTGCTGTTCTTCCATTCGGCCTACCCGACCGAGGCTGCCGATGCCGTTTTTTTCGGGCCTGACACCTACCGCTTTGCCCAGGCACTCAAAAACCACTTCAAAGGCAGAGAAGTTGCCGTGCAGCGTGCTGTCGATATTGGCTGTGGCGCCGGGCCTGGCGTACTGACGCTGGCACGGCTGTGTCCCCAAGCAGAAGTGATGGGCGTGGACATCAACCCGACCGCATTGGCCCTGACTCGACTTAATGCCGAACTAGCCGGTCTCGATCAGGTGCAACTCTGCCTTAGTGACTTGCTGCAGCAGGCGGAAGGCAGCTTCGACCTGATCGTGGCCAACCCGCCTTATCTGGTTGACGCCAGCCAACGCGCTTATCGCCATGGCGGCGGCCCACTGGGTGCTGGGCTGTCACTAGATATCGTCAATGCTGCACTGGAGCGTCTGGCCCCAGGCGGCAGCCTAGTGTTGTACACCGGCGCAGCCATTATCGACAATCAGGATCCGTTTCATCAGCAGGTGGTGCAACTGCTCGACAGCCAGCAAGTCGCATGGAAGTACGAGGAAGTGGACCCTGATGTATTCGGAGAAGAATTGTTGCGCACTACCTACGCCAGCGCCGAACGCATTGCGGCTGTCGTGCTGACGCTGACCCGGCTTGCGTAAAAGGAATGGCTTGCATTTTGCAAGCCATTTTCGGCGTACTGATCTTTAGCGGACCTCCCACTCTTACCTGGCATAAATTTCAGCCAAAAACCCTACTCTCAACGTTACAATCTCGATAGATTCAGAAAGGTAAAAATAGAAAGCAGGTTCCCTCCTCTTTCCAGGCATTGTCCAGCCATTCGGCAGCCAACGCTCTTTCGAAAAAGCCGGACCTGAACTCTGGCGTTGGTTACATACGAGCAGTCATGCCCTGCGCCCAAGCCTCGTATATTAAGGTTGTAAACATGATCAAGGAAGAACACCTCAAGGCCTTGCAGTCCGAACTGGAGGGTGATGGCGAAAATCAGGCTCAGATGGCATATCGCATCCTAGAAGAAATGATTGTCACGCTGCAATTGCCTCCCGGAAGCAAAATTTCCGAAAAGGCGCTAAACCGTTCTTTGGGGTTCGGACGCACGCCTCTGCGCGAAGCCTTGCAGCGCCTGGCAATCGAAGGCACGGTCAAGATCCTGCCACGTTCCGGTGTCATCGTCTCCGAAATTGATGTCACCGATCAGTTGAGCATGATCGAAGTTCGGCGCGAACTCGAAAAAATTGCTGCGGGTCGCGCTGCGCGCATGGCCATGGAGGAAGAGCGTCACGCCTTTGCCGAGCTGGTAAAACGGTTCGAAGAAGCTGCAGAAAAAGACGACGAAAAAATCTTCATAGAAACTGACCGCAAGTTCAACCAATTGATTATCAGCACAGCCAACAACAAGTATGTGACCTATGCGCTGGGTCCGATCGAAGCCCAGACGCGGCGGTTCTGGTATCTGCATTTCAAGCGCTTTGGCGACCTGGCGCATGTTTCGTTGCTGCATGCCGGCATTGCCCGTGCCGTCTCCGTCAATGACGAGCCCAGTGCGCGCAAGGCGGTTGACCTGCTGCTGGACTATGTCGAAGAATATACCCGCAAGACCCTGCATTTCATTGGCGGCATCTGACGCTCCGCCTCATCTTTTTGCTTACCCCGATCCCGCCCTTCTTTCTAGACTAGTTGCCGCGTAACCGCTGCGACTGCCCTTGCACTGAATTCGCTCACGACTAGCCCCTCCCCCCCATAAAAAAAGCGTCCGGCACACCTGGGTGTGGCGGACGCTGCCAGATCATGCTGCCGATGCGGGTTTCGCATCAACGGCAGGCTGACCATTCGCTGACTTCTGGATCAGAAACCGGCGACTGTACCGTTACTGCGGGGATCGAACCCGCCTTCGAAGATGCCGGTGGCATCGCGCGTAATACCGCCGGCGTGACCGACAATTTGATCGAAAGCGCCAACAACTTCAACGTCATGGCCGAGGTCGCGCATGCCTTGCAGGATTTCAGGGCTGAAGCGGCTTTCCATCTTCAGCGAGTCGGTGCTGTGGCCCCAGGTGCGGCCAAGTAGCCAGCGCGGCGCGGTGATGGCCTCCTGCATGGTCTGACCGAATATGGCATGGCGCGTGAAGACAATGGTCTGCGTTTGTGGCTGGCCATCGCCACCCATAGTGCCGTACACCATTGTGTCGCCATTATCCAGATGCGCCAAGGCAGCGTTCAAGGTATGGAAGGGACGCTTGCCAGCCTTGATGCAGTTGATGTGCTTGTCGTCCAGCGAGAACGAGCAACCACGGTTTTGCCAAGTGATGCCAGTACGGGGTAAAACCACGCCACTGCCGAACTCGTGATAGATGCTCTGAATGAAGGACACAGCGCGCCCTTCAGAGTCGATCACACCCATCCAGATGGTGTCGGCTGGACCACGGCCTTGGCCCCACTCGCGTGCTTTTTTCATGTCGATGGCCTTGACATACGGCTCAAGGAATTCATCCGTCAAGCAGGCTTTCAGGTCTAAGGTCATGTGGGCGGGATCCGTAACGTGCACGTCACGGATCAGGAAGGCCTGCTTGGTAGCTTCAACCACCAAGTGGATGTACTCGATGCTGTCAACCTTGTAGTCCTGGATTTTCAAGCGATCCAGAATGGCCAGGATGATGCAGGAAATGATGCCTTGGGTTGGCGGTGCGGTGTTGTAGATGTCACCCAGGCTATGCTTCAGATGGACAGGCTCAACCGTACGCGCATAATAGTTGTTCAGATCCTGCAGGTCGATCGGGATGCCTACGGCTTCCAGGTCAGCAGCAATCATTTCTGCGAGGTTGCCGCGGTAGAAACTGTCCAGCCCCTGGACCAGCAAGGTGCGCAGGGTTTTGCCCAGACGCTTTTGCTGGAAGCGGGCGCCGGCAGCGGGGACATTGCCGTCGATCAGATAGGTTTCGGCAAAGCCAGGTTGGTCAGCCAGTTCATGCAACTTGTCGGCGGTGCTGGAATGCTGGGAAGGCGTCACAGGAATACCGACTTCCGCATAATGGATGGCGTCTTCCAAAAGGCGAGCCAGAGGCAACCTGCCACCCCATCCAGCGCTGATTTTCAGAGCTTCATGCCAGCCCCCGACCGTACCAGCCATGGTGTTGGCAGCCATCGGGCCACGCATCGGAATGGCGTCCATCTTCTGCTTGGCATAGAAGTCACCGCACATGGCGGCAGAGGCCGTGCCGCAGGCTTCGATTGCCACTACAGGCTTGCCAGGCTCAGAAATCACCCAGAAGCCATCACCACCTATACCGTTCATGTGGGGATACACCACAGCGATGGTAGAAGCAGCAGCAACCATGGCTTCAATGGCGTTGCCGCCGTCTCTACGCAAAATTGACAAGGCAGCCTGGGCCGCCAACGAGTGCGGTGCAACCGCCATACCACGGGTAGCATGTGTAGCATTCAACATAGTTATCGTCCTAAAACAGTAAGTATAAATTCAGGACTCTCCGCCTAAAACGAAGAATTCTGCGGTCCCCCGATGGTGGGACCTGGCCGGCCACCGGGGAAAATCTGCCTGCAATCCATGCTTATGGCTTAGATCGCAAGCGGCGTCTCAAATTCCATCGTCTTGCCGGCTTCCACGTCAGCCCGAGTCTTGTCCAAAAATTAGTTACGCTCCAGCCTGAGAATGAACAGCGCTGTGATGGCGACTACAAAGTCCATGCAGATGACCGTGCTAAATGCTAGAACCAAGAGCCGGTGGCGTCATACTGCATGGCTGCTAGCAGCATGCCTAGTAGCGAACCCACACCCTGGGTCATGTACAAAAAACTATAGTTGGTCGTAGCATGACGCATGCCAAAGGCGTCGGTCAGCAGCAAGTAGAAAAGTGAAAAAATGTCACTTAGCCCAGAAAAACCACACCCGACAGGATGATGAAGAGGACAGCGTTGTCACAGGTCACGATCTATAGGATGTTATTTACAATTGCTTTTGTAGCACTATTTGCTTCTTGCGATATTCGCACTGCTTATTACTGACATGTCAAATTGATGCAAGACCAAGTTTAGTGACTCGCCTAATTTTGTCAAGCACAAAAATGCATGTATTTCTGCAATTGAAAATTCGTTACATCTTCTTGATGCATTCGTAGGTTACATCTTCTTGATGCATTCGTAGATGGCCGTGGAGTTCAGAAAGAGAGAACACTTTTCGAACTCTTAAAAACGGCAAAGTGAAGCGGCAACTAAGGTACCCCAGACAGCAATTCAAGATAAGCGCCACTTTCACGTTGAGTTGGCGAGCTATTGATTTCTGGCATGACAGCAATCAATCAGGTTTTTTCGACAGCGGATGTCTTCGTAGATTTTCTTGGTCAGGGCTGGAGAACGTCCAAGAAGCCCAAGACAAGGGTGCAGGCAACGCCTTCCATGCTTCTAGCGAGAGAGGAAGTGCGATAAACTTCTTCCCTGTGCAAAACCTGACTTCTCTTTTCTTGAGCCAGGCTCGCCATCCGATCTTTGCGCTATGCGACAGCGAGCTGCCAGCGATCATGCGTCTGCCATTTCCTGAAGGTCCTTCATGTTCTTCATACGCCCGCCGGTCGCCTGCGCCTTTTTCTTGTTGGGAATGACTACACTCTCCAATGCAGGCGCACAAGCCTTGGAACGTCCTTTCCCGCAACACGCCAAACGAGGGGTGATGGTGGTCGGCAGTTATCCCCAAGTCAGCCTGAATGGCAGCCAGCGCCGGCTGTCAGCGGGTGGCTGGATTCGCAATGTGCGCAACACCGTTGATCTACCGGTGACATTGCAGGGCCAGGAATTGACGGTCAACTATACTGAGAACCAGCAGGGCGAGATCGACCGGGCCTGGATACTGAGCCCACAAGAGGCGAGCCAACGCCCCCCTTCTACCGAGCGCCAGTCTGGCGCATCATTTTCAAGCCCTGACCCGTCCGAGCCGGTCTTTTTCGAGGCCAATTAAAGCCATGCAAAAAAAACTTTTCATTAAAACCTTCGGCTGCCAGATGAACGAGTACGACTCGGGCAAGATGGCCGATGTGCTCCATGCAGCCGAGGGCTATGTACAGACCACCAACCTGGAAGAAGCAGACCTGGTGTTGCTGAATACCTGCTCGATTCGGGAAAAAGCCCAGGAAAAAGTGTTTTCCGACCTGGGCCGCCTGCGCGAGCTGAAAGTAGCTCGCCCCGAGATGCTGATCGGCGTCGGCGGCTGTGTCGCTTCCCAGGAAGGTGAGGCCATCCTGCAGCGCGCGCCCTACGTTGACCTGGTATTCGGCCCGCAGACCCTGCACCGCCTGCCGGCGATGATGGATGCGCGCAGTCGCAGCGGCGAATCGCAGGTTGACATCAGTTTCCCTGAAATCGAAAAATTTGACCACCTGCCGCCTGCGCGGGTGGAAGGCGCGACCGCCTATGTCTCCATCATGGAAGGCTGCAGCAAGTACTGCAGTTATTGCGTGGTGCCGTATACCCGAGGCGAAGAAGTCTCGCGCCCCTTCGACGATGTGCTGACCGAGGTCGCCGGCTTGGCCGACCAAGGCGTCAGGGAAGTCACGCTGCTGGGCCAGAATGTAAACGCCTACCGCGGCACCATGGCCGATGGCGAGATCGCCGATTTTGCCCTGCTGATTGAATACATCGCCGAATTCGACAGTATCGAGCGCATCCGCTATGTCACCAGCCATCCCAAGGAATTCACTCAGCGCCTGATTGATACCTATGCGCGGGTGCCGAAACTGGTCAGTCATCTGTATCTGCCGGTGCAACATGGCTCGGACAAGATCCTGGCTGCAATGAAGCGTGGCTATACCGCGCTGGAATACAAATCCATCGTCCGTCGTCTGCGAGCCGTGCGCCCGGATATCGCTATCTCGTCAGATTTCATCGTGGGCTTTCCCGGCGAAACCGACGCTGATTTCGAGGCGCTGATGAAATTGATCACCGACATTGGCTACGACAACAGTTTCAGTTTCATTTTCAGCGCCCGCCCCGGCACCCCGGCGGCTAACCTGGAAGACGATACGCCGTATGAAGTCAAGCTAGCGCGCCTGCAACGCCTGCAAGCAGTCATCAATGCCAATACCCGACGCTACAGCGAAGCCATGCTCGGCAGCGTCCAGCAGATCCTGGTCGAAGGCCCTTCTAAACGCGATCCGGCCGAATTCCAAGGCCGCACCGAAAACAACCGGGTCGTGAATTTCGATGGCGGCGCTAACGCCCATACGCTGATTGGCCAGATGCTGAATGTGCGCATCATCGATACCTACTCCTACTCCCTGCGCGGCGAATTGCTCGCCGCATAATGACCACGCCCTGTTTCATCCCTTAAAGGACACTCTCCGCTTGACTACCAAAACCGCAACCCAGCCTTTGCATTTCTTCCCCGAGCCGCTGGAAAACGTTAGGCTGGCGCATCTTTGCGGGCCCATGGATGAAAACCTGCGCCAAATTGCAACGGCACTGGACGTGACATTGTTTCGACGTGGCGAAAAATTCGTGGTCAGCGGACACAATGCTGCCCAGGCCATACGTCTGCTGGAAGACTTTTACGCCCGGGCCAACCAACCGATTTCTGTGGATGACGTGCAACTAGGACTGGTCGAGCAGCGCGCCGCAACCCAAAAGCCACACCCGGAAAAACCGGCGCTGCTGACTGAAGAATCTACCGAGCAAGTGGAAAGTCCGGTGCTGAAGACGCGGCGTACCGATTTGCGTGGACGCACGCCACACCAAAATCAATACCTGCGCGACATCATCGACCATGACATCACCTTCGGCGTGGGCCCAGCCGGGACCGGCAAGACTTATCTAGCAGTCGCTTGCGCCGTGGATGCGCTCGAGCGTGACACCGTCAAGCGCATCATCCTGACACGCCCGGCGGTTGAAGCGGGCGAACGTCTGGGATTCCTGCCAGGCGACCTCAGTCAGAAAGTCGACCCTTATCTGCGCCCCTTATACGACGCGCTTTACGACTTGCTGGGCTTTGAGCGCACCCAAAAAATGCTCGAGCGCCAGACCATCGAAATTGCCCCTTTGGCGTATATGCGCGGACGCACGCTGAGCCACGCCTTCGTCATCCTGGATGAGGCCCAGAATACGACGCCGGAACAGATGAAGATGTTCCTGACCCGACTGGGGTTTGGCAGCAAGGCTGTGATTACAGGTGACGTCACCCAAATCGACTTGCAGCGCAATCAGCGCAGCGGCCTGGTGGATGCCCTGAAAATTTTGGAAAAGACCCGCGGCATTGCTTTCAGTCACTTCAGCAGCGCCGACGTGGTGCGCCATCCGCTGGTGGCGCGCATTGTCGACGCCTACGAATCTCAACCCTAGACCTGAATTTTGACAGTCATGATCCCCTCCAAGCCGCCGTTAGCGCTGTGCGTCCAGTTTCCTGACCCACGCCTGGAATCCCGTTTTTCGGAAGCACAGTTGCGCCACTGGGTGGGGGCCGCGCTGTTTGCCCCAGCCGAACTGACCCTGCGCTTTGTCGCCACGGAAGAGGGGCGCATGCTGAACCGCGAATATCGCGGTAAGGACTACCCTACAAATGTCCTGACCTTTTGCTATACCGAGGATGCCGACGCCACCACTCAAGCCGACATCGTGCTCTGCACCGACGTGCTGAAATCCGAAGTGCTGGAACAGGAAACCACACTAGAAGCCCACGTCGCGCACCTGGTCATCCATGGCGTCCTGCATGCTCAAGGGTACGATCATGAAGACGACGACGAGGCGGCCGAAATGGAACAGATTGAAGCCGATATCCTGGGAACGCTAGGATTCGCCGACCCGTATGCGTGGGAACAGAAGTGATGGAGTGCGACGGCGTGCTTGCCTTTGCTATAAGGTGTAGCGTCGCGCTTCACGGCAGGTCAACAATCGCTACGCTGTCTGCTTCGAGGGTTGCGCCTGTTGATGGACATCCCACGAAGCCACTAAGTCAGGTGGTTTGATCATCCTGCCGGACGGCTGTGCTCAATGTGAGTGAGCGTGCCCGGAAGGCTTTGTATGGCCAGCCTTACTGGTCAGGGGCTGGACCGGGATGGTGACCTCCAACGTCTGACGCTTCTTGTCGACGGTTTCGAATACCAGGGTCACCGGTACTTTCTCACCCTCTTTCAAGGGCTGTGCCAGATCGGTCAGCATGACATGCAAGCCGCCTGCCTTGAGCTCCGCTGTCTCGCCTGCCTTGAGCGTGAAGTCGGGCAAGGCACGCATCTTCATGACATTGCCGTCCATTTTCATTTCATGGATTTCAACGATCTTGGCCGCTGGGGAATGCGCATCGACCAAGCGTGCCTGTTCGTTGGCGTGCAGGCGCATGAATGCCCCGGCCGCCGTTTGCGGGCCGACGGTGGCGCGCACCCACGGATTTTCGGCCGTCACTTCCGCCCAAGCAGTGGCATTGACCCCAACCAGGCCCGTCAGCAGGACTGCAAACAATATTCGCTTCATCAAAACTTCCTTATAAGGATTCAGACAAGAAAAAATTTGCGCAGGGCATCAGAATGCAAGCAAAGGTCCCTGATGCAGAAATTTTAACACTGCAACACCATGCAAGCCGATAGCGCCGCACGTTGCGACATTGAATGGGGTATCGCAGCCTTTCACCTTGCCATTCCCGCTGCCATCTTCTAGGATGCGAGCGCCGCATGCGGGACCGGTCGACCTTCTCACCTTTCTGAAGCAGCAGCCATTGC
>JBBSSV010000023.1:0-14233 GCA_038241705.1 Burkholderiales bacterium
AGCATGGACATGGGCGAAGGCGAAACTGAGTTCCTGCACCTGGAATACGCGAAGGACAGCAAGCTCTACGTCCCGGTGTCGCAACTGCATGTCATTTCGCGCTATTCCGGCAGCTCAACCGACGGGGCACCGCTACATGCGCTGGGTTCAGGAAACTGGGAAAAAGCCAAGCGCAAGGCCGCCAAGCAGATCCGCGATACCGCAGCCGAGCTGCTGAACCTTTATGCCCGACGCTCACTGCGCCAAGGCCATGCCTTCGAGTATTCAGCGCATGATTACGAAGCCTTTTCGGGCAGTTTCGGCTTCGAGGAAACGCCCGACCAGGCTGCGGCCATCCAGGCAGTCATCCGTGACATGACCAGCGGCCAGCCCATGGACCGTCTAGTCTGTGGCGATGTCGGTTTCGGCAAGACCGAAGTCGCCCTGCGCGCGGCGTTCGTGGCAGTCATGGGCGGCAAGCAGGTGGCCATCCTAGCGCCCACCACCCTACTGGCCGAACAGCATGCTCAGACTTTTACCGACCGCTTTGCCGACTGGCCAGTCAAGATCGCGGAGCTCTCGCGTTTTCGTACGAGCAAGGAAATCACGCAAGCCATCAATGGCATGGCCGACGGCACTCTGGATATCGTCATTGGCACCCACAAGCTATTGTCCAAGGATGTGAAATTCACCCGCCTGGGTCTGGTCATCATCGACGAGGAGCACCGCTTCGGCGTGCGTCAAAAAGAAGCACTGAAGGCCCTGCGCGCCGAAGTCGATGTTCTAACTCTGACTGCCACGCCTATTCCCCGGACTCTGGGCATGGCCCTAGAAGGTTTGCGCGACTTTTCCATCATCGCCACGGCGCCGGAAAAACGATTGGCGATCAAGACTTTCATTCGCGGCGAAGACAAGTCCATTATCCGCGAAGCCTGCCTGCGCGAGCTCAAACGCGGCGGTCAAGTGTATTTCTTGCACAACGAGGTCGAGACCATCCAGAACCGCAAGGCCATGCTGGAAGAGTTGCTGCCCGAAGCACGCATTGCGGTGGCCCACGGCCAGATGCACGAACGCGAACTGGAAAAGGTGATGCGCGACTTCGTTGCCCAGCGCGCTAATATCCTGCTGTGCACCACCATCATCGAAACCGGGATCGACGTGCCCTCGGCCAACACCATCATCATGCATCGTGCCGACAAGTTCGGCTTGGCGCAGTTGCACCAGTTGCGTGGACGCGTGGGCCGCTCGCACCATCAGGCGTACGCCTATCTGCTGGTGCATGACGTTCAGGGGTTGAGCAAGCAGGCTGAGCGCCGACTAGAAGCCATTCAGCAGATGGAAGAACTGGGCAGCGGCTTTTACCTGGCCATGCATGACCTGGAAATTCGCGGCGCTGGCGAAGTGCTGGGTGAAAATCAATCGGGGGAGATGCACGAAATCGGCTTCCAGATGTATTCCGATATGCTGCGCGAAGCCGTACGCGCCCTGAAGAATGGCGAAGAGCCGGATCTGGAAGCACCCCTAGCGTCCACGACAGAAATTAATCTGCATGTGCCGGCGCTATTGCCTAGCGATTATTGCCGCGACATCAACGAGCGCCTGTCCCTGTACAAGCGCCTGGCCAATTGCGAGACTCCGGAAGCCATCAACGATCTACAGGAAGAACTGATCGACCGTTTCGGTAAGCTTCCGGGTGCAGTGCAGGCGCTGGTTGAAACCCATCGGCTACGCTTGGCCGCCAAGGCGGTGGGCATCGTCAAAATTGATGCTCATGCAGAGTCTGTGATGATGCAGTTTTCGCCTAATCCGCCCATCGATGCGCTACGCATCATCGAGTTGATTCAGAAGAATCGGCACATCCGCCTGAACGGTCAGGACAAGCTGCGCATCACCGCATCCATGCCGGAACTGGCGGACCGGGTTTCACACGTACGCGCCACCATCCGCTCACTGGCTGCATAAGCGCAGACTGTGAACCCTCTCTTTGTCCTGTTTTTTCAATCGTGACCATGAATTTGATTCTGCAAGGCCTAGCGCCAGAACGCACTGCCATCGACCGCATCGCCGAACTGGCCGAAGCCAGTAATATCGTGCAGTTGGGCGCACACGCCTATCGGTGCGAAGGGGTTGAGCCTTCTGAGCAGAATCGGAAAACGGTGGTTGATGCCTGCTTTGCTGCCGAGTTGGATGGCACCTTCATGAGCCACTGCCCTCCCCTGAGCGACTTTTCCTTGGTCGCCATGGACATGGACTCAACCCTGATCACCATCGAATGCATTGATGAAATCGCCGACATGCAAGGTTTGAAGCCCCAAGTTTCAGCCATTACCGAAGCCGCGATGCGTGGGGAAATTGATTTTCATGAAAGTCTGGCTCGTCGCGTCGCCTTACTGGTAGGCCTGGACGCCACGGCGTTGGAAAGGGTGTACGCAGAACGCCTGACGTTGTCACCGGGCGCGGAAAAAATGCTAACTGCAGTCCAGACCGCGGGTCTGAAGACGTTGCTGGTCTCGGGTGGTTTCACCTTTTTCACAGAGCGCTTGAAAAACCGGCTGAACTTGGACTTTGCTCATGCCAACACCCTGGAAATAGCCGATGGCCGGCTGACCGGCCGCCTGCTGGGCACCATCGTCGATGCCGAAGAAAAAAAACGCGCGGTTGAACGCATTTGTACCAGTCTGGGAGTCACGTCGGCATCTGCCATCGTCATGGGCGACGGTGCCAACGATCTGCTCATGATGGATAGCGCGGGGCTCTCGGTAGCGTTCCGTGCCAAGCCGGTCGTGCGTGCTCAGGCCGATGTGGCGCTCAATTTCGTCGGCCTTGACGGCATCCTGCCGCTCTTTGCCTGATCGGCTATGATGCCGATAACAATTCCAGCCTGATCAGGAGAACGCATGGCCCAAGAACTCATGTTTGACAATCAGTTGCAGTCTCGTAAAAACCTGGCATGGTGGCTGTACATTTTCCATGCAGCCAGCCTGGTGTTTTCCATGGGTTTGTTTTCTTGGATTCCGCTGATCATCAGCTACCTCAAGCGCGAGGATGCTGCTGGCACCTTTGTCTATAGCCACCATAACTGGCAGATCCGTTCCTTCTGGTGGTACTTGATCTGGGTGATTGTGGGCGGTGCTCTGTTCGCCACTATCATCGGCATCCCACTGGCCTGGCTGGTGTGGGGCCTAGCCTGGCTCTGGAAAGCCTATCGTCTGCTTAAGGGCTTCATGGATTTGAACAGCAACAAACCGATGCCTGTCTGATTCCGGTCTTCAACCTGTTCGTGAGTGCCCAGGAAGCTATTTTCCTGGGCACCTTTACGATCCGATCATGAAATCAATTTAGTTGCCTTTAGTCAGCTAATTGCTGGGTTTTTGTCTCGGCTTTTGCTGGCTTGTGTATTCTTCACGTTTTAATAGTCCCTGAAAAACCTTCCTTCGATTTCCAGGAATCTGGAAAATAGAAAGAAAGTTTTTCGCGCAAAGCCTGCGTCCTCCTCGTTGAGCCTCCAGATTGCTCGCCGGGCCTTTTCATTACGTTGGAAGGCCAGGTTTTTATTTTCTCAAAGAAGCCAGTGCTTGTTCCAAGTCGGCAATCAAGTCAGCTGGCTCTTCCAGACCGATATTGAAACGCAGAAGCTGCCCCTTTTCTGTCCACTGCTTGCGCATGCCAGTCATGCGGTACGGAACGCACAGACTTTGCGCACCGCCCCAACTAAAACCGATACCAAACAGTCTGAGGCTGTCGACAAAGCGATCAGTCTGACTTTCGTCGTAAGCCGCATCAACGATCGCGGAAAACAGCCCGGCCGCACCCGTGAAATCGCGCTGCCAGAGGTCATGACCCGGACACTGTGGCAAAGCCGGGTGCAACACCCGCGCAATTTCTGGGCGCTGGGCCAGCCACTGTGCCACTTCCCGTGCGGCGACATCATGCGCTTCAAAACGCAGTTTCAGAGTCGGTAGGCTACGCAGTACCCGATGCACATCATCCGCACCCACGCCCATTCCCAGTCGCATGTGGGCCTGCTCAATGCGCCGGTGCAGCGTCTTGTCACGCGTGATCACCGCGCCCATAAGCAAGTCCGAACCACCTGACTGATACTTGGTTAACGCCTGCATCACGATATCGACGCCATGCGCAAAGGCAGCAAAGGCCAGGCCGGCGGACCAAGTGTTGTCCAGTGCCACCGGCACCTGCTTGGCTTTGGCAGTCTGGCAGATGGCGGGAATGTCTGGCACTTCCATCGACACTGAGCCGGGTGCCTCGGCCCAGATCAGGCGCGTCCTAGGGCTAATCAACTCGGCAATGCCGGCGCCAATCAAGGGATCGTAAAACCGGGCGTTGATCCCAAATGACTGCTCCATCCAGTGCGCCAGATCGCGGCTGGGGTTGTAAACGTTATCCGGCAGCAGCACCTCATCACCCGCCTCCAGCAAGGCCAGGTTGACCATGACGATGGCCGCCAAGCCACTGGGCGCAAGCAAGCAATGACGGCCGTCCTCAATCGCCGCAAGGCGCGCTTCCAGAGTGAATGTGGTGGGGGTGCCGTGCAGGCCATAGGTATAGCCCGACTTGTCTTGCCAGTTGCGCGCGCGCATCGACGCTACGCTCTCGAAGAGAACCGTGGACGCATGATGAACAGGTGTTGACAGTCCAGTAAACCCTGCCGGTGGCCGGTAAGGATTGTGGATCAATGATGTTTGAAAAGAGGTTTTTTTCTGCATAGTCATCCTCCTTGGCGGCCACTGACGCCAGCGCCGGTGCAATCAGCGCAGGCTAGCGTGTCCATTTACATGAGTCTTGAAGGTCTCACGCCTGATATTTTTCTGGAGACTCGGAATCGGGTTTTCAGCAGACCAATGCCTAAGCTATCTAGGCACGCGCCCACAAGTCGTGCGCGTCGGCAGACGTCACCGTAACATCGATGAATTCACCCACCCGCAACTTGCGCTTGGGGTCGAAGGAATGCTTGATATGGACCACGCCATCGATTTCCGGCGCATCCGCTGCTGAGCGGCCGATGCCTTCCTTACGCGTGACTTCATCCACCAGCACACGGAGAGTGCTGCCCACTTTGGCCTGCAGGCGCTTACGCGAAATCTCTTCCTGCAATTGCATCACCCGCCCCCGGCGCTCTTCGCGCACGTCTTCCGGCACTTGGTCGGCCAGCGCATTGGCCGTTGCACCCTCTACCGACGAATAGGCAAAGCACCCCAGACGATCGATCTGGGCTTCTTCCAGAAAGTCGAGCAAATACTGGAATTCCTCCTCGGTCTCGCCGGGAAAACCGGCAATAAAGGTAGAGCGGATGGTGATGTCTGGGCACAGCGCACGCCAGGCCCGGATGCGTTCGATATTTTTTTCGCCGCTGGCCGGGCGCTTCATGCGGCGCAAAACGTCCGGATGGGCGTGCTGCAGCGGCACATCCAGATAAGGCACGATGGCGCCGTTGTTCATCTGCGGGATGATGGCGTCCACATGCGGATAGGGATACACGTAATGCAGCCTGACCCAGGCGCCATACTGCGTGGCCAGTTCGCCCAGGGACTCGGTCAACTGGGTCAGATGGGTACGCACCGGTTTGCCGTTCCAAAAGCCTGTGCGGAATTTGACATCGACGCCATAGGCACTAGTGTCCTGAGAGATCACCAGCAGCTCTTTCACGCCAGATTTGAACAGGTTTTCCGCCTCCAGCATGACATCGGCTAGCGGCCGCGAGACCAGGTCACCACGCATGGAAGGGATGATGCAAAAGCTGCAGCGATGGTTACAACCTTCGGAAATTTTCAGATAGGCATAGTGCCGCGGCGTGAGCTTGACGCCTTGGGCTGGTAGCAGATCGATGAAGGGTTCATGTGGCTTGGGCAAATGAAAATGCACCGCCTGCATGACTTCAGCCAGGGCATGAGGACCAGTCACGGCCAGCACCTTGGGATGCACCTTGTGGATCAAGTCTTCTCCATTCTCATCCTTCTTGGCCCCCAGGCAACCGGTGACAATCACCTTGCCATTTTCACTGAGTGCTTCGCCAATGGCATCCAGGGATTCTTCGACGGCAGCGTCGATGAAGCCGCAAGTGTTGACGATCACCAGATCGGCGCCAGCGTAGGAAGGCGCCGTCTCGTAACCCTCGGCGCGCAACTGCGTCAGGATCTGTTCGGAATCAACCAGCGCCTTGGGACATCCAAGGGAGACGAAACCAACTTTGGGGGGAGAAACGATAGGAGTGGACATGGTCGTAAGAAGGGTAAATCGCGGCAAGCGCCAATGGCTGTCATTGTACTCCCTCCCCTTTCACCGCTTCTTGCTGCTTTGCGCACCTCGTGCCGTCCCAATCTATGCGCCATCCACATGCGCACCCTGGGCTGTAGCAGCTGTCAGAAGACGACCGCTTGAATTTGACGTATGGTGGCATTTTCCCGGCAACTTCAGGCAAGCCAGCATGTACATCATTGTGATTGGGTGGATTTACGTGGTTCTCATGATGTCGGTGGCCGAGGATACGGTTGTGGCAGGCGTGATGACCTTCTTGTTTTATGGCGTACTGCCGGTCTCCATCCTGGTCTACTTGGGAGGGTCTCGACGACGGCGTCGACAGCGACAGGAAAATACCGACTCCATTGTCAGCGCTGAATCAGCGGCTGCCAGCCAGGAAGACGGCACTGACGCTCCCCAAGTCAAGCCGGAAGTAAACGAAGAGGAGGCAACACCCCCGCATCATCCTCACCCGCCTTCTTGAGTGAATGTCTGCTTGCTGAGCAGGCTGCACCGGCATTCTTACAGCAACTTCAAGTTGCCTGCGCTACCTGATCCAGATGAGGGATGCCATACGTCCGGTAACGCCATCGCGTCGATAGGAATAAAAAGATTCAAGCTCGGACACGGTGCAGTGCCCCCCTCCCCTGACGACCTCGATGCCCTCACGCGCTAGAGCAAGGCGCGCCAGTTGATAAAGATCTGCCAGATACTTGCCGGGTCTATCCGTTTGTTCAACAAACGCATTTTTTGCAACCGCATCGTGCTGAACAAAGGCCGCCCGGACTTCAGGTCCGACTTCAAAGCACGCGGGCCCAATGGCTGGCCCCAGCCAAGCGGTGATGTCTCGAGCGCCACGCTGACGCATGGCAGTGATGGTGGCGAGCACAATGCCACCGGCCAACCCGCGCCAGCCGGCATGGGCCGCACTCACGACTTGGCCTTGTGTGTCGGCCAGCAATATGGGCAGGCAGTCTGCGGTCAGGATGGCACAGGCTAGGCCGGCTTGGGCGATGATGCTGGCATCCGCCTGAGGGCAGGATTTGATCTTGGCAGCATCGACCACCACAGGGCCATGCACTTGTGACAGCCAGGCGACAGGCACGCCCACGGTCTTTTGCAAGCACGCACGGTTGCGCGCCACGTCTTCCGGGCAGTCACCGACGTGCAAGCCAAGGTTGAGACCGCCCGCTCCCTGCCCATCGTGATACGGAGTGCGACTAAAACCGCCTCTGCGCAAGGTGCTGAGCGCAGCCACATTCGCGGGCAACTCCGGCCAATCTGGAACCAGCCACGCCGTGTCAGCGAGCATTCAATTGCCGCCCAATTCCTCTGCCAAGCCGGCCTCTTCCAACAGAGCAACCATATCCATGGGCGGCAAGGCTTGCCACCGCATGGCTTTCCCAGAGCCAGGATGGACCAATCCGAGACGGCGCGCGTGCAGGGCCTGGCGTGGAAAGGCCGCAATCAGGTGCGCCTTGCCATAGACCGGGTCTCCCACCAGAGAATGACTGATGGACTGCATGTGCACCCGGATCTGATGGGTGCGCCCGGTTTCAAGCTGGCAATTCACCAGGCTAACAGGACGATTTCCCAGCATGCCCTTGGCTAGGGTCTGGAAATGCGTGACGGCCTGCTTGGCACCCAAGTGCTGGCTGACCGCCATTTTCTTGCGGTCGCGCGGATGGCGACCAATGGCGGCGTCAATACGGCCGCTAGCGTTGGACTCACCCCATACTAGGGCCACATAGCCACGCTCGACACTGTGTGCCTGCAATTGCCGCACCAGCACGGTATGGGCTTCCATAGTCTTGGCCACGACCATCAAGCCACTGGTGTCCTTGTCCAGACGATGCACGATGCCCGCACGGGGCACGCCGGCAATCGCCGGCAAATAAGCCAGCAGCCCATTGAGCAAGGTGCCCGACCAATTGCCGACAGCCGGATGCACCACCAGACCGGCCGGCTTGTTGATGACCAGAATGTCAGCATCTTCATGCACGATATCCAGCGTCATGGCTTCTGGGTTGTAGGCCCCCTCTTCCGGGGCTGCCTGCGGCTGTACTGTCACCACTTCATCGCCCAGAACGGTCTGGCGCACACTGGAAGGCTGGCCATCGACCAGTATGTGGCCGGTGCCCAGCCATTGTTGCAGGCGGCTGCGCGAGTACTGGGTCAGATGACTGGACAACACCTTGTCCATCCGCTCGCCTTGGTCGGCAGGCGTGAGCTGCAGCACAATCGGCTCTACTCCGCTCAGTTCAGGCGCCAGCGCGTCTGCTTCCATCTCGTCGAGTTCTGCGTCGTCGTCCGGCAAATTCACAGGTGCTACATTGATTGACTTCACAGCAATTTCCATCGGATATAATCAGTGATTGTTCAGCGCGCTTCCATAGCCATTCCATGAGAAAACTTACTTCCCATTTCAGCGTCCTTGCCTTCGCCTTGTTGCTTTCGGCCTGCGGCGTGTTCCAAGGCGAGACCGCAGACGCGACCCGCGGCTGGTCGGCTTCCAAATTATACGCGGAGGCCAGAGACGAACTCTCCTCCGGTAATTACGATAAGTCCATTGAGTACTTCGAAAAGCTGGAGTCGCGCTATCCCTTTGGCGTGTATGCCCAGCAAGCTCAGATGGAAATCGCCTACGCCCATTACCGCCAAGGCGAACAGCCCGAAGCACTGGCGGCGGCGGAGCGCTTCATCCGGCTACACCCCAACCACCCCAACGTAGACTACATGTATTACCTGCGCGGGCTGGTCAACTTCAACGATCGGGTCAGCCTGTTCAACTTCCTGTCAGAACAGGACCTGAGCGAACGTGACCCCAAGGCCGCGCGCGAAGCTTTTGACTCCTTCAAGCAGCTAGTTGACCGTTTTCCCGACAGCAAATACGCCAAGGATGCCAATGAGCGCTTGGCGTATCTGGTTAACGCCATGGCCCAGCACGAAGTCCATGTGGCACGCTATTACTACCGGCGCGGTGCCTACGTCGCGGCTGCCGAGCGTGCCCAGACTGCTGTACGGGATTATCCCGAAGCGCCTGCCAATGAAGAAGCCCTCTACCTGATGGTGCGCTCGTACGATGCATTAGATTTGCCCCAGCTACGTGACGATGCCCATCGTGTGTTTGAAAAAAATTTCCCGCACAGTGATTTCGGCACCGGCAAGCGCAAGATAGGTAAGTCCTGGTGGAAGTTCTGGTAGGCGTGTCTTGCCGCTACCAAGGCGATTGATAAAACGCCGCTCACTGTGTTGCCCTGAGCGGCGTTTTTCATTGGATTAGGAAAGGTAGGTAGAGTTATTCTTTCTTCCTTAGCATCCTGTTCAGGGTGCTAGCAAGCCTCACTCAGCGTTGATGCGCCGCCGCCGAAACACCCATGCCGTTTCCGACGAGACTTCGGGTGAAAAACCATAACCATCCATGTCGAAGTCTTTGAGCCCATCTGGCCTGTCTAAGCCCTGCTCAGCCGCAAAGCGGGCCATCATTCCTCGGGCACGCTTTGCATAAAACGAGATGATTTTGTAGCGCTCACCCTTCCAGTCTTCAAACACCGGCGTAATAACGGGGGCTTCCAGCAGTTTGGGCTGGACCACCTTGAAGTATTCTTCAGAAGCCAGGTTGATCAAGGCGCTTGCCTGTTGCTGCGCCAGGGAATGGTTGAGCGCCTTGGTCACGGTTTCATCCCAGAACTGGTAAAGATTTTTGCCCACTGGATTGGTCAAACGCGTTCCCATTTCCAGTCGATAGGGCTGCATCAGGTCCAAGGGGCGCAGGATGCCATACAGGCCGGATAGAATACGCACGTGCCGATTGACATATTTCAGCTGGCTCGCAGTCAACGAGCTTGCATCCAGCCCGTCATAGACATCGCCCTTGAACGCCAGCACCGCCTGCTTGGCATTGTCGTTTGTGTGCTGCACACTCCAACAGGCGTAGCGCCCGGCATTCAAGTCGGCCAGCGGATCGGAAATCTTCATCAGGCTGCCCAACTCGGCTGGTGACAGTTTCTTGAGCACGTCAATCAGCTCGGCTGAACGCGAAGTGAAGCTCGGCTCGGAATACTGGTCGGTGACAGATGGTGTGGTGTAATCCAGCGTCTTGGCCGGTGAGAGCACAAACAGCATGACTTTTTATCCAGAAAATTAATTTGGCAATGATACCCAAGCGCATCGTCCTCGATACCAATGTCTGCCTTGATTTGTTCGTGTTTGAAGATCCGCGCTGGCACCAGCTGCACGGTGCCTTGGCCTCGGGTGCCTGCGAAGCGGTAACTTCAGTATCTTGCCGGACAGAGTGGCTGCTCGTACTAGACTACCCACACCTGCCTATGACGCCGACGCTACGCAGCGAGGCAATGCGCGAATTTGACCGGTTGATCGTCTGTTTGCCTGGCATTCATGCGCCGCATTCGACCACAGAGGCCTCCACCAACTCACCAGTCAGCACTACAGCATCTACGCCAACGCTACCGCGCTGCCGCGATAAGGACGACCAAAAATTCCTTGAGTTGGCGTATCAGTCCAAAGCGACGGCCTTACTGACCAAGGACAAAGCTCTCTTGAAGCTGGCCGGCAAGGCCCGACGGGCGGGCTTGTTTGCCATCCTTACCCCGCAAGAATGGGTCCTGCAACTGGAAGTGCCACCGCGGCACGGCAATTAAGCTGTGCCGCGACACCGGGTCACTTTTACGCCCGTTCTTTCATTAATTGCTGATTGACCTTGCGATCAGCCACCAGCTTCTGAACGGTGGCGCGCTCTCCCAGCATGCGGGTGTAGTCGCGCACCGAGAAGTCTGCCAAGACATCGGTTCCCAATACGGCCTTTGAAGCCATGCCGACCAAAGGCAAATGTGCCAGGGCGGCGCAGTCGGCTGCGGTGAACGTATCGCCAGCGATATAAGGAGAAAATTTTGCCAGTTTGGCAAGGCCTTCGGCACCCCGCTTGAGAATTTTTTCCACGCGCACGATCGTTTCTTGAGAGACTTCCTTACCAAAAAATGCTTGGGGATAAAGCTCACGCGCCGGCAACTCAAGATACAGCTCCATAAAGATCATCAGTTCGCGCACCTTGGCGGCGGCAAACGGATCGGCAGGCATCAGCGGCTTAACGGGATAAGCCGCTTCCAGATACTCGATCAGGGCCTGCGACTCGGACAGGGTGCCTTGCGCGGTTTCCAGGTATGGCACCTTGCCCAGAGGTGACTTCTCCAGTAGGCCCGGCGTTTCATTGCCCCACACCAGCTCTTCCTCGAAAGGAATATCCTTTTCAAGCATGGCCAGCTTGACCTTGTTGTAGTAATTACTGGCAGCAAATCCACAAAGTTTCAGCACGCTTTCTCCTTGGTTAATTCAGATTGATCAATAACAATCATAGCTCAAGCTAAACGTAGTCATGAAAGCCAACTGCCTTCATCAAGAGGTATTTCCAGGCTTCAGACGCCGATAGCGGCTTGACCCGACAGGGCAGGTTAGCACCCAGGCATGGTAAGGTAATTAGCAGTTTTCAAACGGCAAACAGCTTTCTGAAAACAAGGAAAATTCCAAGAATTCTCCTATTCGGCATCTGCTTTCCCACCATTTCTCTGACTCTCATGACCGCTCCCCTACGACGCCGCATCTACCTCATGCGCCACGGCAATGTCACTTATTTTGACGATACTGGAAAACCGTATTTCCCAGACGATGTACCGCTGAACGCCGAAGGCAGAGCTCAAGCCTTGGCCGCAGGCCGTGTATTCAGCCAGGAAAACCTGCATTTTGATCGCGTAATCGTTTCAGGCTTGCCGCGCACCATTGAGACCGCAGAGTGTGTGTTGACTCAAACGGGTCAGCAGGCAGCGCTTGAACACTGGGCGGACCTGCGGGAAATCCAGGGCGGCGAGTTGACGGCGTTGCGTGACGACGAGCTAAAAAATGCTTTTCTGGGCGCCTTTGACGGTATCGTGCCGGAAGCGACCTGCTTCTTGGGTGGCGAAACGATTGGCGCCCTACTAGATCGGGTCCATCCCTGCCTGGCACGCTTGCGCGCCGATCCCGACTGGGACACGGTGCTGCTGGTGCTGCATGGCGGCGTCAATCGCGCCATTCTGTCCTATATTTTGACCGGGCAGCGCCTCTTTCTGGGGCATCTGGGGCAGGCGGCAGGCTGCATCAATGTGCTGGATGTCGGCGTACACGAAGCAGACTGGGTGGCGCGCATCCTCAATTACACGCCCCTGGACCCTTTGCAGGCGGACTCGCGCGCCACCATGATGGAAGTCTATTACGAACAATATCGCAAGTTTCGCAAAGCCTGAGGCTGTACGCTTTTTGCGGCGTCGCCTTCTTTACATTTCCACTGAAAGGATTTTCCATGATCGACCTCTACAGCGCGCCCACGCCGAATGGACACAAAGTGCACATCATGCTGGAAGAATGCGGACTCCCCTATCAGGTCCATCCCATTGATATCGGTGCGGACGATCAGTTCAAGCCGGAGTTTCTGGCCATTTCACCCAACAACAAAATTCCTGCCATCGTTGATAGCGAAGGGCCGGACCAGCAGCCGTTTTCCCTGTTTGAGTCAGGCGCTATCCTGCTTTATCTAGGACACAAAACAGGTCGTTTTCTCGGAAAAGATCAGCGGGAAAAATTTACCACCATGCAGTGGCTGATGTTTCAGATGGGCGGCATCGGTCCCATGCTGGGCCAGGCGCACCACTTTCGTGTCTATGCACCAGAAAAGGTGGAATACGCCATTGCGCGCTATACCAACGAGGCGCGGCGTTTGTACGGCGTGCTGGACAAACGTCTGGAAAGCTCGCCCTATCTCGCAGGCGAAGAATATACCGTGGCGGATATTGCGACCTTTCCGTGGATTCGCTCTTGGGAAAGACAAGGGATTGACTGGGCCGATTACCCTCACGCTAAACGCTGGTTCGATGAGATTGCAGCCCGACCTGCAGTGCAACGTGGTGTGGCCGTCCTGGCTGACTTATGGGATCAGTAACCACTTGAGGACAAGGGCTCGAAATTCCTTACAGAAAGAGCGAGTCGACAAGCGCACTTTCTGAAGAGGCTCAGCCCTCGGTCCTGGCTTCGATTTCCTGCTCTTCGAAAGTCGGATTCGGCGGTTGCAGCAATGCCAGAATCTCTGCTAGCTCTTGGCGAATGATCTGGGGATCGACCGTGAATACTGGCGCCTGCGCAGTTTCCATCTCGGGCGCGGGGCTGGCTAAACGATTACGCGCGCCGCTGATGGTAAAGCCCTGTTCATACAACAGGTCACGAATACGGCGAATCAGCAGCACCTCATGGCGCTGGTAATAGCGCCGATTGCCGCGTCTTTTGACAGGCTTGAGTTGGGTGAACTCCTGCTCCCAGTAGCGCAGGACATGGGGCTTGACGCCACACAGGTCACTGACTTCCCCAATCGTAAAATAGCGCTTAGCCGGGATCGGTGGCAGAGCGAAGGGCTCTTGCTGGCTGGCAGGTTCATTCATGGCTTACTCAAACAGCATGGACCAAAGGTTTGTTGGTGGCAATATCCACCATGTCTTTCAGCTTTTGGCTGGCATGAAAGGTCACAACGCGGCGGGCAGTGATGGGAATTTCTTCTCCCGTTTTGGGATTGCGGCCGGGCCGCTGTGGCTTGTCGCGCAACTGAAAGTTGCCGAACCCAGAAAGTTTGACCGGATCGCCACGCTCCAATGCATCCCGGATCTCTTCAAAGAAGGTTTCCACCATGTCCTTGGCTTCCCGCTTATTCAAACCGACCTGCTCGAATAGTAGTTCGGCCAGTTCAGCCTTCGTGACCGTTGGCAGATCTTTCTGCACACGGTCACGGGCTTGCGATTCCAGCACCGCCTGCGTCAAATCGTCGGTCCAGGCTGGCTGAAGCTCGGCACTCGGCTGCACATCATCCATCATCTCTTTTCAACCAGTTTCATTAGCGCAAACGGGCACCGCATTCGCGTTCTGCTGCAGCCAGCATTGCTTGCATCGCCCGCTCCACTGTTTC
>JBBSSV010000024.1:0-13839 GCA_038241705.1 Burkholderiales bacterium
AGCGTTCACTTGGAAAGCGCAACGGGCCCGCAGCTGGAGTTTCTCCCCTTGCCCTACGCTCTACCCGATCCTGAGTGATGGAGCATCTTTATATTTATTTCAAGGCAGCCGAGGCTGACGCCAGCACCGTTCAGGCACGAGTGACGAGCATGCAAGCTCGCCTGCGCCAGGAACATGGCCTTGCAGCCCACCTGCAGCGCCGGCCACAGGTGCAGGACGGTTTGCATACCTGGATGGAAGTGTATGCCGGGTTTTCGACTGACTTTGAAGCCATTTTGCAGAATGCCGTTGCGGACGCAGAGCTGCTGCCCTGCATTCAGGGTGGTCGTCATGCCGAACTTTTTATGGATATTGCGCCGTGTGCCTGATTGTCTTTGCCTGGAAAGTCTTGCCTGGTCTGCCACTGCTAGCAGCAGCCAATCGCGATGAATTTCATGCGCGCCCGACCGCGCTGGCAGCCTGGTGGGAAGAGCAGCCTGACATCTATGCTGGACGCGACTTGGTCGCCGGCGGTACTTGGATGGGTGTTTCCAAGAGTGGACGCTTTGCCGCAGTCACCAACATTCGAAACCCGAACGAACTGCGTCCCGACGCGCCGAGTCGCGGCCATCTGGTGTCGGATTACCTGGCCGGTACGCTGGGTCCACAAGCATATGTAGATGGCATTGCGCCCGTAGCGGGCCAATTCAATGGCTTCAATCTATTGGTGGGCGATAAGGAACAACTGCTCTGGTTTTCCAACAAGGGGCAGGACGATGCACGCAATGGTCAGCCGCTGGCTCCGGGCGTATATGGCTTGTGTAACGCATTGCTGGATACGCCGTGGCCCAAAGTAGTCAAGTCCAAGGCCCATTTTGGTAGCCTCCTGTGCCAGTCCGCGCCCAAGGAAGCCTATTTTGAAATGTTGAGCGACACTGCGTGCGCCAGCGACTGTCGGTTGCCGAATACCGGCGTGGGCCTGGAACGCGAGCGCCAGCTGTCGTCGGTCTGCATTCGCACGCCCGATTACGGCACGCGCTGCTCCACGCTGGCCATGCTGCATGCCGATGGCCAGGCTACGCTGGAAGAGCGTGCGATTCCTTTATAAGATTGAAGAAGCAAGTCTTTCTCAGTCAAAAGAATGCCGCATCAGCACATGGCCGATGCCCGCTTCCATGAATTCCACCCCTTCAGGCGTGAAACCATGCGTGACATAAAAGGCTTTGGCCTGGATCTGGGCATGCAGCATCACTTGTTTATCACCGCGCTCTTGCGCCCTTCTCATCAAGGCGCGCAACATGGCGCTGCCAACACCCTGCTCACGTGCTGCATGGCATACGGCCAAGCGGCCAATATGACCATCCGGTAATAGACGACCCGTTCCGATTGACAAGCCGGCTGCATTGCGTGCCACTACGTGCACGCTGCGGGCATCATCTTCATCCCACTCCAGTTCCACCGGTACGCGTTGCTCTTCCACGAATACGGCGATGCGCACCGGCCGGGCAGCAGCCTGCTGGGTATCCCAGTCACCCATGCTCAAGCTCACAGACGCAGGAGCGCTCATTCGTTTGCTTCGTCCTTGGGTTCGCGTCGCTTGCGGAACTTGAACGTGCCGCTGGCCTTGGCGGCCAGCTTATCGCCATCCCAGACTTCGCCTTCGCAAAAGCGCATGCTGTTGCCTGCATGCATGACTTTGCCCTTGGCGATCAATCGGCTGCCCTCTTTTCCCGCTGGCTGCATGAAGCTGGTCTTGAGTTCGATAGTCACACCGGAACGCGGATCGGGATCTAGCGAACGGCCAGCCATGGACATCACCGCATCCAGCATAGTCATCACTACACCGCCATGGCCCACGCCCCAGCTGTTGAGATGGTGCGGCTCCAGGGTTAGCGCAAGGGTGGCATTGCCGTTTTCCATGTCGACAAACTCAATGCCGAGCGAGCGAATGAAGGGAATGACAACCTCTGGATCTCCGATGACCTTATCGGAGGCGTCAGTTAAAGAAGCGTTTGAGACAGGCATGAAAAATTCCGTTGATGAAAAGCAGTTGCAAAAAAGGATGAATACAGCCAGCCGGCATTATAACGATCCTCTTTTGCCAGACCCGAGGCCCACAATGGCCTCTTCTTCGACTTGCTCGGGCGCAAACCGGCATCCAACCAACCTGGCTCTGTCCAAACAGTCTAAGGTTTGCTATTGTCGGCTTCCTGTTGCCCCGTTCCCTTTTTACGGCGGCATTTTTTTCTGCATGCTTTAGCTGTCTTTATTCAATGACCATTCCTCTTAACCTCGGCACACCTTTTTCTTCTTCTGCCACCAAAGTCATGTTGCTAGGTTCGGGCGAACTGGGTAAAGAAGTCATCATTGCCTTGCAGCGTCTGGGCGTGGAGGTGATCGCCGTTGACCGTTATCCAAATGCTCCCGGTCATCAAGTAGCGCATCGCAGCCATGTGATTGACATGAATGATGCAGACGCTCTGAAAGCTTTGATTGCACTGGAAAAGCCGCATCTAGTGGTACCGGAAATCGAGGCCATCGCCACTGCGGCACTGATAGAACTCGAACAAGCCGGCCAGGTGACGGTCGTGCCGACTGCCCGGGCCACTTGGCTAACCATGGACCGCGAAGGTATTCGCCGCCTGGTGGCCGAGGAACTCGGCCTGCCGACCTCGCGCTATCGCTTTGCCGACGATCTGACTGGGTTGGAAGCCGCTTGCGATGCCGTGGGCTATCCCTGCATGGTCAAGCCGGTGATGTCATCTTCCGGCAAGGGACAATCCAAGGTGGAGACGGCCAAAGACGTGGCTGCGGCCTGGGACCACGCCGCAGCCGGTGGGCGTGTCGCGGCAGGACGCGTGATTGCCGAAGGCTTCATCGACTTTGAATATGAAATCACACTGCTGACGGTGCGGGCACTGGATGTCGACGGCAAGGTGGCGACGTATTTCTGCGAACCCATTGGGCATGTGCAGCAAGATGGCGACTACATCGAATCCTGGCAACCACACCCCATGCGCTCTACTGCCTTGCAGCAGGCGCAGGAGATCGCTTGCAAGGTCACGGCCAACCTGGGCGGCCTGGGTGTGTTTGGCGTCGAGCTCTTCGTCAAAGGCGACACGGTCTGGTTTTCCGAAGCCAGCCCGCGCCCGCATGACACCGGCATGGTGACCATGGCCAGCCAGCGGCAAAGCGAATTCGAGCTGCATGCCAGAGCCATTCTTGGACTGCCAGTCGATGTGACGCTTTTCAGTCCTGCAGCCTCAGCGGTGATTTACGGCCAGCACGACAGCCAGAGTCTGGTATTTGAAAACGTGGCTCAGGCACTGCAGGTACCGGGTTCAGACTTGCGCCTGTTTGGCAAACCAGAATCTTTCGTCCAACGCCGCATGGGGGTGGCGTTGGCTACTGCCAATGATGTGAAGACCGCACGGTCGCGGGCGCGACAGGTCGCGGCTACGGTTCAGCCAGTACCTGCTGACTGAGACTATTTGCTGCACGGTTGATGTTTCTGTAATACCCTGTTTTTCTGCCGTGGGGCAAGGTCGTTGGCGTGACGGGACGTACATGCAAAACCCATCTGCGTGCCGGACTGGTAAGGCTGCCTTGGCTTGGGGTGAAGACGCATTCTTCAACTACCCGGAACTCAGATGAAATTCGACATCGCTATCGTTGGCAGCGGCCTGGCTGGACTATCGGTTGCCCTGCATCTGGCGCAAACCCGCAGAGTAGCCCTGATTTCTAAGCGCTCGCTGCTGGATGGCGCCAGCAGCTGGGCCCAGGGAGGCATTGCTGCTGTGCTGGATTCGCATGACAGTGTCGACCAGCACGTGGCCGATACCCTTGTCGCAGGTGCCGGACTCTGCGATGAGAGCGCCACGCGCTACATCATCAAGCATAGCCGCGAAGCCATCGAATGGCTGATCGAACAAGGGGTGCCCTTCACACCTGATGCGCAGGCCGAAATGGGCTTTCACCTGACGCGCGAAGGCGGGCATAGCCAGCGGCGCATCATCCACGCCGCCGACGCAACCGGTCATGCCGTGCAGGTCACACTGGAAGAAAAGGTGCGCAAGCATCCCAACATCCAGCTGCTGGAAAACCACATGGCGATTGACGTCATCAATTCCGCCAAGATCGGGTTTACCGAACAGCCGGCGCGCTGCGTCGGGCTGTACGTCCAAGATGTGGATACCGGGCAGGTGCTGACTATTTCCGCCGAGCACACCGTCTTGGCCACCGGCGGTGCCGGCAAGGTCTATCTTTACACCACCAATCCGGATACGGCTACGGGCGACGGCATTGCCATGGCCTGGCGCGCTGGCTGCCGCGTAGCCAACATGGAATTCATCCAGTTCCACCCAACTTGCCTCTACCACCCTTACGCCAAATCATTTCTGATCAGCGAAGCCGTGCGCGGAGAAGGCGGCGTCCTCAAGCTTCCGCCCGAAGCCGGCGGCCAGCCCTTTATGGCGGATCATGATGCCCGGGCCGACCTGGCGCCACGTGACATCGTGGCCCGGGCCATCGACTTCGAGATGAAAAAGCGCGGCCTGGAGCATGTAGATCTGGATATCAGCCACCAGCCGCCAGAATTCCTGCAAAAACATTTCCCGACCATCTATGCGCGCTGCCTGGAGTTCGGCATCGACATCACTAAAGAGCCGATTCCGGTGGTGCCAGCAGCGCACTACACTTGTGGCGGCGTGGTGACTGATCTGTCGGGACGTACCGATTTACCGGGGCTGTACGCAGTTGGCGAAACCGCTTACACCGGCTTGCACGGTGCCAACCGCTTGGCCAGCAATTCGCTGTTGGAATGCTTGGTGCTGGGCCGTTCGGCTGCCCGACACATTGCTAGCCAGCCACAACAGGTACCGCTGCCACTGCCGGAATGGGATGAAAGCCGCGTCACTGACGCCGATGAAGAAGTGGTGATTGCCCAGAACTGGGACGAACTGCGCCGCTTCATGTGGAATTTCGTCAGTATCGTGCGCACTACCAAACGCCTGGAGCGGGCCCAGCATCGCATCCTGTTGCTGAAAGAGGAAATCGACGAGTATTACGCCAATTTCCGCATTACCCGCGATCTACTGGAGCTGCGCAATTTGGTCGATGTCGCCGCCTTGATCGTCAATAGCGCCCTGTCCCGCCGCGAAAGCCGGGGCTTGCATTTCAGCCGAGATTTTCCAGAAACCCTGCCCAAGGCACTACCGACTGTGGTGTCTCCCAAACGTCGCTAACACTGATTCAGCCAGTACTCGTTGCGGCTGATGTTGTGTTTGGACAAGGGTGCAGTAGCGTTTGCAAAGCCTCGATTCGTCTGAAAACGCTGACTGATAGCAAAGCTTGTGCTTGCCGCTGTCCTGTCCGTCTGCCAAGGCGGCTTATTCAATTTACAATGAAGTTCTTTCTTTTCCGCTATCAGGAGCTTCATGAACGAATCGGCTGCAAGAGAAGTCGTGCTGATGCGCTCGATCGAACAGACAGATCAGTCGCACCAACTGCTGAGCCAAGACGACCGGCAATACGCCACCAAGAGCGCGCGCGAACTGGCGCAATGGGACGCGGTTGACAGCAAGGACGCACCCATGTCCGAGCTGTTTCTGATCAAGCGCGCAGAACTGATCATTAAAAAGATTGCAGAGCGTACCCCGGCTTTTTCCACCTACGCACGCAAGCACAATGGCTGGCATACGCTGGGCGTGGCGTTGCCAATTCTGGCATTACTGTTCGGCGCTTTGGTGGATCGAGTGGGCGATCCGCACCGGGTGGATTTGCTGTCTGCGCCGCTGCTGCTGATCGTGGTCTGGAACCTCATTGTCTATCTATATCTGCTGCTGCACGCCGTGTGGCCAGATCTGGGCAAGAGCTGGCTGCCTCGCGCCATCGCTGGTCGCGCGAATGCGGGCAGACTGTCCCACTTGATGTCGCGCCTGCGCGGCAAGTTGCCACAAAACCTCGGCATCGCCCTGGCTCAGTTCAACGCCGAATGGCTGCACATGACGGCGCGCCTGAACGGCTACCGTCTGCGACGCATTCTGCACAGCAGCGCAGCCTGTCTGGCTGCCGGCGCAATCCTGTCTTTATACATGCGTGGTCTGTTGTCGCAGTATCACGCTGGCTGGGAAAGCACCTTTTTGAATGCGGATCAAGTTCATGGCATCCTGTCGTTGCTGTTTGCACCCGTGACGCTGCTCTTCCAGTTGCCCGGCTTTTCGGTCGAAGAAGTGCGTGCATTGCAATTCACCAATGTCGCCTCACCAGATGGCGGCGCACGCTGGGTGCACTTGTATGCCGCCACTCTAGTGCTGCTGGTGGTACTACCGCGCGCACTGCTGGCGGCATATGCCGGCTGGCGTGAAAGCCGGCTCAGCCGCCACTTCACCATTGATCTTGGCACACCCTACTTTCACAAGCTGATCGTAGCGAGCGACCCCGCTGCGGTGCGACTGTCTCCCAAGCTGCAGGTTTATCCCTACAGTTTTCAGCTGGATGTGCTGCGTCAGCAACAGCTGACTCTGCTGTCCAGACGTTTGTTAGGCGAACAAGCAGAGTTGCAGCTGCAGGGTTCTACCGGCTATGGAGAGGCTGCATCAGGCCTTGTGCAGCCGATACCTCAGACAACGGCTGAGAACCACGGAACTCGTAACGAAACCCGCATCGTCTGTCCCCTGTTCAATCTAAGTGCCACTCCAGAAAAGGAAGAGCACGGCGTTTTTCTGGAACATTTCATGCTTCAGCATCCTCAGCGCCTGATGGTGCTGATTGATGAATCCGGGTTGCGCGAGCGTCTGGGCAATCAGGCGGGCAGCGAGTCGCGATTGCATGAGCGCATCGCCTTGTGGCGGCAATTCTGTAGCCTGTATCAGGCAAAAGCGAATGTCGTGGATCTGAACGATCTGGCGCGCAGTAGCGACGATGTGGAGCGCAGCCTGAATAAACTGGCGGGCGCTGCATGAGTGACGCTGCCGTACAAGTTCAGCTAGTACTCATTTCCCATACCAACGCTGGGAAGACCACGTTAGCACGCACGCTGACGGGCATGGATGTGGGTGAGGTGCGCGACGCGCCACACGTCACGTTGTTTTCGGAGTCCCACACTTTGCTGACTTCGGCAGCAGGTGACGCGCTGCAACTGTGGGATACGCCAGGATTTGGCGACTCACAACGGCTCTTCAAGCGCCTGAGCATGTCTTCCAACCCGATTGGCTGGGTACTGCGCGAAGTGGTCGATCGTTATCGCGATCCACCCTTCTGGCTTAACCAGCAGGCCTTGCGTACCGCACGCGAGGCAGCAGATGTGGTGCTTTATCTCGTCAATGCTTCCGAAAACCCGGAGGATGCCGGCTATCTGGTGCCGGAAATGCAGATCCTGGAATGGCTGGGCAAGCCGGTCATTGTGCTCTTGAACCAGCTCGGTCCGCCTCGTCCGCACGAGGCTGAACAGGCCGAACGTACCCGCTGGGAAAACCATCTCAAGCCCTACCCCACGGTTCGCTCAGTCCTGACACTGGATGCGTTTGCCCGTTGCTGGGTGCATGAGCGCGTGCTATACGAAGCCATTGGCAGCGTCTTGCCTAACGAAAAACAAAATGGGTATGCCCGCATTCAAGCCAGTTGGGAAGAAACTAACCGGAATCGCTTCGCCGCCGCCATGGACATAATTTCCACGCAATTGCTGGGCGCTGCGCGTGATCGCGAGCACGTGGAAACGGAAGGAGCTTCGCTCAGCGCCATGTTGAGCGGCCTGATAGGGGGCAAGCAACGGCAGCAAAAGCGGCAAGAAAAGGCCATGGGTCAGATGATGCAGCGGCTGAACGACGGCATCCATGCCTCTACCCGCGAGTTGCTGAGCCTGCACAAGCTCGATCCGGGTGCAAGCGCCACTATCCATGAGCGCGTCAACCAGAACTTCACGGCGCGCACGCCCGTGGATACGCGTCAGGCCGGCATGATTGGAGCGCTGCTGACCGGGGCTGCGACCGGCTTGTCAGCCGATCTGATGGCAGGCGGATTAACCTTTGGCGCTGGCGCATTGGTGGGCGGCGTCCTAGGCGTCATGGGGTTTGCCGGCGCAGCTTGGGCTTTCAATGCCTCGACCGATCGCAACGTGCCCAGTGTCGAATTTTCAGACGACTTTCTCTACAGCATGGTGACTACAGCGTTGTTGCGCTATCTGGCGATTGCCCATTTTGGGCGGGGTCGCGGCAATTTTGTCCAGGGTGAAGCCGCGCCCTTCTGGCAACAGGAAGTCGAGGTAGCCTTGGTCAGTCACAAGGAAGCCTTGCAGCAACTCTGGCAGTCGGCACGTAGCGATGAAGCCAATGCGAGCGCAGAACACTTGTCGTCGCTTTTGCGTGAAGCAGGCGCCCAAGTGCTCAAGGCGCTGTATCCGCAGTCATCCGTCCAATAACTGTTTTTTCAGATATCGCTCAGCGCAGACTCGATTAGATCAATTTCCCGCACCAGCTTGCGGTGCAAGGTGTCGTCGATCTGATGGCTGATGCGTAGACGATACAGCTCGTCTCTTTCAGCCTGCAAGGCTTCCAGGCGCAGACCGCGTTCTGCTTGGGCCATGGCTTCAGCATGACGGTCTGCCACATCGCCACTTTCACCATAGGCCAGGCGGCGGCGATACAGGTTGACTACCTGGGTCACTGCTTCGGGGTATTCCTGTGCAATCTTTCCAGCCTCGCTATCAGTCTTTTTATATACCTGTTCCAATCGACTGAGCGCGGCTTGGGCAATGGTGCTGCGTGCCAGCGGCTCCTTGCGCGCCTGCGCTGGCTGGGGCAGGAATTCAATGCCGCGCGCGCACATTGGTACCGCCACGGTCGCCAGCAGCAATGAGCACAGGATTACCCCCATGGCCAAAGCAATGACCAGATCACGTGCGGGAAAGGCGCTGCCATCGCTCATGGTCAGGGGCAAGGTCAGGATGCCGGCCAGGGTAATGGCACCCCGCACGCCAGCAAAAGCTGTCAGCAGTGGAATGCGCAGCGACGCAGAGGATTCTGGTTGAGGCTGCTTTCGGAATAACGTCAGACGCAGGGATACCCATACCCACAGGAAGCGCAGCGCAATCAGAGCCAAGGTGATGAGCAGTGCATACGCACTCAATTGCCAAAGATGGCTGAGCCCAGCCTGGCTTAGGATCATGGGCCCGCTGCGGGCGATGCGTGGCAACTGCTCACCCAGCAGCACGAATATGATGCCATTCAATGCCAGCTGCACCGTATCCCAGACCACATGGCGTTGGATGCGGGTTGTGGCTGAGGCGCGTCCGCTTAAATCAGCGTAATGACTGCTGATGCCCGCCGCAGCTGCAGCCAGAATCCCGGACACCGCCACTTCTTCGGCCGCCAAATACGCCGCAAACGGCACCAATAGACTGATCAAAATCTGAATGCCTGGCTCTTCTCCAGCACGACGCAGCAGCAGCTTGTTAATCTGTGTGATACCCCAGGCCACGGCCACGCCAATCAGAATCCCGCCCCCAGCCACGCGCACGAAATCGAGGGACGCTTCGGTCGCCGAAAAGCTGCCGGTCAGAGCGGCCGCCACGGCAAAACGAAAGCAGACCAGACCTGATGCGTCGTTCAAGAGCGACTCGCCTTCCAGGATATGCATCAGACGTGGTGGAATCGGGCTGCCCGACGCAATCGCCGATACCGCTACTGGGTCGGTAGGAGAAAGAATGGCAGCCAGGGCAAAAGCCACGGCCAGCGGCATCGCCGGAATCATCCAACTGATTAGCAGCCCCATGCCCAGCACGGTAAAGACCACCAAACCCAAAGCAAGCATGACGATGGGCCCGAGGTCGCGGAAGAACGCACCTTTGGGAATGCGCCAGCCATCCAGAAAGAGCAAGGGCGGAATGAACAGCAGGAAAAAAATATGCGGATCAAGTACGACGTCGAAGTCCGTCGCCAACGACAGCAAGGCACCAATCACAATCTGGACCAGCGGCAAAGGTAGCTTGAACGGCAGCAGCCGCGCCACGAAGGCGCTGACAACCACAGCCAGCAGCATGACCAGTACCATCGTGATGGTTTGCATGACTTCCTTGGTTCGGTTCTTGTTAGTGTGCGCTGCGTTGGCATACCGCACACAGCCATCCACTCATTTCTGCAGGGTTTAAGACAGGGAAGCAAAAAATAGAAGGCTCGGTATTAAACCAGATTAAGACCCGAGCTTTCCAAGCATGAAATCATGCAGTTTGAAGCGGCGGCCACAGTTCGTTCGCGTTTCGATTTAAGGACATTAACTTGTATGCTCCCTACCCTGGAACAATTGCAGGCGCGCTACGGCGAACGCTACCGCTGGCTGGTGTTGCTGACCGTTCTGGTCGGCACCATGGCCTCGATCCTGTCGTCCACGATTGTCAACGTGGCCGTACCCGAACTTAGCGAGCACTTTCAGATCGGCCAGGAAAGCGCCCAATGGGTGTCGACCTCCTTCATGCTGGCCATGACGCTGGCCATGCTGACCACGCCCTGGATGTTGCTGCGTTTTGGCCTGCGTCGCTTGTATACCGGCGCCATTCTCTTGTTGCTGTTTGGCGGCGTCGTAGGCGGCTTCAGCGTCAATTATTCGATGCTGATTTCCATGCGGATTCTGGAGGGTATTGCGTCCGGCATCATCCAGCCGATTCCCGCTATCATTATCCTACGCGTCTTTTCTCAGCATGAGCAGGGCAAAGCCATGGGCATCTTTGGTTTTGGCGTGGTGTTTGCACCAGCACTGGGACCGAGTGTGGGTGGCTTTCTGGTAGAAATGTTTGGTTGGCGCTCTATCTTCTTTGTCGTGGTGCCTTTTTGCGTAGGGGTCCTGTTTCTGATCCGGCGCTTTCTGGCGGTCAATTCGATTTTCTCGGGCGATGCCCAAAGTTTGGACTGGAAAGGCTTGCTGCTGGCAGGCATCAGTACCATTTCCTTCTTGAATGGGTTGGTGGAACTGCATGAAAACAGAATGCTGGCCTTAGCGTTGCTGGCAACCGGCGTGATCACGATGGTGATTTTCGTGCTGTATCAGCTGCGTGCCACCAATCCCTTACTCCAAATGCGCCTGTTCAGCCATCGCCAGTTCACCGCTGGGGCGCTGGTGGCCTTCATCTACGGCATGGGCCTGTTCGGCTCGACCTACCTGTTCCCGGTATACATGCAGATTGCCATGGAATACTCGCCGTCCGATGCCGGCCTGGTTCTGCTACCCGCTGGCATCGTGCTGGCCTTGGTGATTCCGATCGCAGGCCGTCTAGCAGACCGGTATCCCCCTAATATTCTGGTGACGATCGGTCTGGCATTGCTGGGAATTTCATTTATCCTGATGGCGACTGGCAATGTCGCCACCAGCTATGTCACCCTGATGGGTTGGGCCATCATCGGGCGGGTTGGACTAGGCTTTGTCTTGCCCGCGCTGAATCTGGGCGCCATGCGCGGCATGCCGCCTCCGTTGATCTCTCAGGGTGCCAGCGCCATCAATTTCTTTCGGCAGTTGGGCGGTGCCATCGGCATCAGTGTCATGGGTGTGGTGCTGGAATGGCGTCTGGACGTGCATCATGCGGCGCTGGACGGAACGGGTGCCAGCAATCAGGCGGCACGGGTGGCGGCATTCGATGAAACCTTCCTGCTGACTGCGGTGCTGTGCGGACTGGCCGTCATTGCTGCCTGGAATATGCGCCAGAAAAAGCCGTCTGCGGAACAAACGGAAGGCTAGCAACCAAGACGCGCTGCACTATGCGTCACGCGCTCTGGTTCAGGACGCCAGCAGGCGCCGCATCCAGTCCAGCAATACTGTGGGCAGCAACTCCGGGCGCGGCAACAGCGCGTAGCGCTGAGGGCCGAACACCTGGGGCAGATAATTGGCCGCCTGCCGGTCGATAGTCAGGCAGAAGGGAGAAATACCCTGCCACTGGGCTTCATTGACAGCCTGGCGCATGTCTTCGGCCCCATAACGACCTTCGTAGTGGTCGGAATCATTGGGCTTGCCGTCGGACAGCAACAGTAGCAGGCGCTGGCGGGCAGGCTTTTTCATGAGTAAGGCGCTGGCGTGACGCAAGGCAGCACCGGCGCGGGTATAGCGTTCCGGCTCCAGCGCAGCGATGCGCAAGGCGACTTCTTCGCTATAGCGCTCGTCAAAGTCTTTGATCACACGCACCGTGACGTTGTGCGGGCCATTACCGGAAAACGCCTGCACACTGTAAGGCTCGCCCAGACTTTCCAGCGCCACGCAGACCAGCAACAGGGCTTCGCGTTCGACATCAATGATGCGGCGGTTGTGCGAGACCCAGCCATCGGTGGAGCCACTGATATCGATCAGCAGGCAGATAGCAAGATCACGGTGCACCGGCCGACTGGTCTGGTAGAGCCCTTGAGGCAGCGGCAAGCCAGCCCGAAAGTCAGCATAACCATCAACAAAAGCCTCCAGATCGATGTCATCGCCCTCGACCTGTTTGCGCAGGCGCTGACGTTCCACCCGCAACATTTCAAATCGGCGACTGATGGCGCGCAGCATGCTGGCATGGTGCTGAAGGGTGGCTGCAACCCATTCAGGTGCCCCAAGTTGCGGCGGCTGGATGCGTACCGTGGCGCCGCCTTCATGGTAGCGAGTGGTGCGGTAATCCCATTCCGGGTAGGCAATGGCGTCCACGCTCGGCTGCGCTAGGGGCGCTTCTTTTTTGGATCGGGCTTCGGGGGTGTCATCGGACAGCAGAATTTCTTTAGAACGGCCCGGCGTCGAAATTAGGCGCGCCTCGTTCAACTCTGACAAGGAATCGGCGAATTCTTCTGCCGCTGTGGATTCATCCCGGTCGGTCGGGCGTTGCATGCCCAGGGGATCTTCGGCATGTTCTTCCGGCTGGGCGGTTTGTACCATCCAGGCACCCTGCTCGCCTTCGTCCTCTTCTTCTTCGGCTTCACGCACCCGTGGCGCACGGGTCATGCGCGCGCTGCGCGGACTCTCGTTATCGCCCTCGTCCTCTGCTTCTGCGCCAGAGGCCAGCATTGCAAGCGGCGCATCCGGCAGGCGCAGTTCGCCTGTCCATAGATCCTTGAACAGAAACCCGCCCATAGGAGGACGCTGCCCTGCGCCCTTTACCGTTACGTCGCCCCACTCTGAAAGCATAGTTGATGCATGCTGATACAAGGAGGCACTGGAAGACGATTGCGCCATGGTCTCTGGCAAGGTGCCGACATTTTGTTCCAGGATGGAGCGCACCAGTTGCTCAAGTTTCTGCCTTACCGGTGGCATAAGCGCGATTGCAGGCCGCGCCTGCAACGATTCTTCTCGCAAGCGTCGTAGCACCACACGCAACCCCGGCAGGCGGCGTGCAATTTCGACATCGGCAACCGCTGCCAGCCATACCAGATACAGATCCTGCAGTAAGGGCGACGGCTTGTTCTCGGGGCCAATGGCCGCATCCTGGCGCAAGAGCGTGGCGCGCATGGCTTGCTGCACAGCCAGAATGCGGTAACGCTCCAGGGCGATAGCGTGGTCGGTGGTGCCCAAGTCACGCGGCAGCCAGAGAAAGCGACCATCGGTGGCAGGCACAGCCGTCGTGTGGAAGGGGCCGGAGCGACGCGCGACCAAGCGCTGCAATAGATTGGCAATGGCCGGTGGCTGCGCAATGCGCAGCGGTGGCGCCACGTCCAGAGCAGCCTCAATCAGAAAACTCAAACGCTGGGTGAACTCACCCAGTTCGACCGGGCGTTCCCGTTCTTTCTCAGGAACATGCCGGCGCCAGATGTCGCGCGCAAAGACGGTGGCGTGACGGGCGGCATCGGTGATGAGGTCTTCGGCTTCTGCCACGGAGTGTGAGCGCCTTAGATGAAGGTGGCAGCGACCAGATCCTGCATG
>JBBSSV010000025.1:0-13653 GCA_038241705.1 Burkholderiales bacterium
GGCTGGACCATGCTGCCGCTGATCGTACTGCTGTCTTCTCTGGTCGGCGCAGTGGTGGGCGTAACGTTGATTGTGCTGCGTCGCCATGAGCGCAACAACCCGATCCCGTTTGGCCCCTACCTAGCAACTGCCGGGCTGATCGCCCTGCTGTATGGCCAGCCCATCGTGCGCGCCTGGCTGGGAGTGGCAGCATGAGCCACGCTGCGCGTAGATCTTTCTCCGTCGGTCTGACCGGCGGCATCGGCAGCGGCAAAAGCCTAGTGGCTGACCTCTTTGCCGAGCGCGGCGCACTCCAGATCGATACCGACAAAATTGCGCACCAACTGACTGCACCGAGGGGCAACGCTATGGAATCGATTCGCACCACTTTCGGCGACGCTTTTCTGGAAGCTGATGGGGCGCTGGACCGGACAGCCATGCGCCAGCACATTTTTGCAACGCCTGCCGCACGCCTAACGCTGGAAGGTATCCTGCACCCTCTGATTCGCTTCGAGGCCAACCGCGCCGCGCGTGAACTGCCTGGCCGCTATCCCTTGTTTGTCGTGCCTTTGCTGGTAGAAAGTGACTACTGGCGCGCGCGGGTAGACCGTATTCTGGTGGTGGACTGCCCAGAAACGCTGCAGGTAGCCCGCGTCATGCGACGCAACGCCATGACCGAAGAGCAGGTGCGCGCCATCATGGCTGCTCAGGCGTCGCGCCAAGAGCGTTTGTGCTGCGCCCATGATGTCATCGTCAACGATCAGGACATCGCCTCTCTGCTACCGCAGGTGGAGCGTCTGCACGCCTTGTACTGCGCCCAGGCGGCGGAACACGCTTGAAAATCGTGAGGACCGCCCATTTGTAATTTGCCGGCGCTTGCTTCAGAATCATGGCACTGTTTTCCCCGCTCACCCTCCCGGATCGGAAGCCGCCTTGATTGTCTATGAATACCCTTTCAATGAACGTATTCGCACCCTGCTGCGGCTCGAGGATCTGTTCGAAAAATTCAGTTTTTTTTCCCAGCAGACTGATCCTCTGCAACACCATGTCGCCCTGACCACCATGTTCGACATGCACGAAGTCGCGGGCCGGGCGGATCTCAAGTCCGACCTACTGCAGGAAATGGAGCGGCAAAAGGAAACGCTGCTGACTTTCAAAAGCAATCCTGATGTCGAAAGTCACCTTTTGGACGAAATTATCGAAGAACTCGAGCGGGCCAGGGCCGCCTTGCAGTCTTCCCAGGGAAAAACCGGCCAGCATCTGAAGGAGAACGGCTGGCTGATGAGCCTGCGCGGGCGCGCACTGATCCCGGGCGGCTGCTGCGAATTCGATCTGCCGTCCTACCATGCGTGGCAGCACCTACCGACCGAGCAACGCTTGGAAGACATTGCACGCTGGTTTTCGCCCATGATGCCCTTGTTTAATGCCATGAGTGTGGTGCTGCGCCTGTTGCGCGAATCGGGCATACCAACGCGGATCGTGGCCGAGAAAGGCAGTTTTCAGCAAATGTTGCAAGGTCGCAATTACCAGATGCTGCGTCTGCAAATCGATGGCAGCCTCGGCCTGATTCCTGAAATATCAGCCAACAAATACATGTTGTGGGTCAGGTTCTTTCAACAGAGCATAGCGGGCAAAGGCAAGTCCTTTGACAGCGATGTGCAGTTTGACCTGGTCCTGTGCAATTTTTAGCGTGAGAATGTCATGACCACCACCGTCCACTGTCCGACCTGCGATGTGCAAGTCATCTGGTCCAAGGACAGCCCTTATCGTCCCTTCTGTTCGCTGCGCTGCAAGCAGATCGACCTGGGTGCCTGGGCTGAAGAGAAATATGTGATCCCAGTCGCCAGCCCCGGCGATGAGGAAGAAGAGGATGCTCCGCCCGAGCCTTCTTGAACATTGTCAATCGACAAGAGCAGACACAGGCTGTTCGCTCTTGGCCTCATTCAGGTTACGTTACTTCCCGTCCGCGTAGGGGCTCTAGCCACTGCAGCAAAGGGATGGTGGCCGGCAGCAGGGGTGTGACATCAATGTCGCCCTGCCAGGCAAAGGATTGGCCTTCTAGGTTTTGCGGCCTGCCCTGCCACTCACGCACCAGATAAAAATGCAGCCGTACATGGGCATGTGGATAGACATGCTCGACACAACACCAAGCCTCGGCCGCCTGAACCACCAACCCCAGCTCTTCCTGTAACTCGCGCGCCAGTGCTGCCGCAATAGGTTCATCCTGCTCGACTTTCCCACCCGGGAATTCCCAGTAGCCAGCGTAAGGCTTGCCGGCGGGACGCTGGGCCAGCAATACCGTCCCATCCTGCGCCAGCACGATCCCGACCGCCACATCGACCGGGCGCTCAGGCGGCGCGCTGCCCTTTGCCGGCTGGGAATCGGCAACCTGCCTGGCTGCAGAAAACGAGCGCACCATCAGTTGGCCTCGTCTGGCAGCGTACCAGCGCGCAGCTGTCCCGCATGGTCACGTGCAAACTGCCAGGCAACCCGGCCCGAGCGCGAGCCACGCTGCAAGGCCCAGCGCAAGGCTTCGGCCCGCGCGGCCTCGATTTGGGCGGGGGTGCAGCCGAAGTGCGCTAGCCAGTGCGCCACGATGTCCAGGTAGTCATCTTGGCGGAAGGGATAGAAAGAAATCCACAAGCCGAAACGCTCTGACAGTGAAATTTTTTCTTCCACCACTTCACCCGGATGCAGATCGCCGTCATCGCTATGACTATAACCAGCATTGTCGGTCATGCGTTCCGGCATCAGGTGGCGACGGTTGGAGGTGGCGTAGATCAACACATTGTCCGACTGCGAGGCAATGCTGCCGTCGAGCGCCACCTTCAAGGCCTTGTAGCCACGCTCACCTTCTTCGAACGAGAGATCGTCGCAAAAGATGATGAAGCGCTCGGGCCGCGTGGCCACCAGGTCGACGATGTCAGACAGGTCCACCAAGTCATCCTTGTCAACTTCGATCAGACGCAGGCCCTGCCCGACATATTGGTTCAGGCAGGCCTTGATCAGGGACGACTTGCCGGTGCCACGCGCCCCGGTCAGCAACACATTGTTGGCCGGATGGCCGGCCACGAACTGGCGGGTATTCTGCTCGATCTGCTGCTTTTGTCGGCCGATGTTGTGCAAATCGTCCAGTGCCAGCGGTGCCAGATGTCGCACCGGTTCCAATCGTCCCGACTGGCCGGCACGTTTGCGCCAGCGAAAGGCAGTGGCTGCATCCCAGTCGAGCTCGGCCTCAGGCGCAGGCAGACGTGCCTCGATCCGCGCCAAAAGGCTTTCGGCGCGATTCAGAAGGTGTTCGAGTGAAGTCATGCACAGATACACAGAAAAGACGCTGACGCTATCGGGCAGCGTCAAGGGTTGAACCACAGGGGGCGGCAACGACTTTCAGACAGACCAAGATGCCTGGCCTGTCTCACGTTTCAAGCACGCTCAGGAGCGATAGTCGGCGTTGATGCTAACATAGTCGTGAGACAGGTCGCAGGTCCAGATCGTGGCAGCAGCCTGGCCCCGCCCCAGTGTGACCCGTATCTGGATTTCGCTTTGCTGCATCACGCGCTGCCCATCGCTTTCATGATAATCCGGGTTGCGCCCACCGTTGCGCGCCACCCAGACATCATCCAGATAAAGGTTGACCTGCTCTACGTCCAGGTCATTCACACCGGCATAGCCGATGGCCGCCAGAATCCGCCCTAGATTGGGATCGGAAGCATAGAAGGCGGTCTTGACCAGGGGCGAATGGGCGATCGAATAAGCAATCTGGCGACACTCGGCTACATCCCTGCCTTCTTCGACTGTGATCGTCATGAACTTGGTCGCGCCCTCGCCGTCGCGCACGATCATCTGCGCCAACTCCTGCGCCAGTTCGGCCACGACTTGGGCCAGTTCGGCATACTCGGGCTCGCTGCTGTCCTGGACCTCAAGCGTGCCGGCGCCGGTTGCCAGCAACATGAAGGCGTCGTTGGTCGAGGTATCGCCATCAATCGTGATGCAATTGAAGGAGCGGTCGGCCGTTTGCTTGACCAATTGTTCCAGCACCGGCTGGGCCACCTTGGCGTCGATGGCCAGAAAGCCCAGCATGGTTGCCATGTTTGGCTGGATCATGCCAGCGCCCTTGCTGATGCCGGTCAGCGTCACGCTGTGGCCGGCGATCTCGACCGTGCGCGACGCCGCCTTGGGCTGGGTGTCGGTGGTCATGATGGCTTCGGCGGCGGCGTACCAGTTGTCGGCTTCCAGGTTGGCAATGGCCTGCGGCAAACCCGCCGTTAGACGATCAACCGGCAACGGCTCGAGAATGACGCCGGTGGAAAACGGCAGCACTTGCTCGGGTGCGCAACCCAGTAGTTCGGCCAAGGCGCTACAGGTCGCGCGTGCACGCGCCAACCCTTCTTTACCCGTACCCGCATTGGCGTTGCCGGTGTTGACTACAAGCGCCCGTACCGGTTGCCCGGAAGTGCGCAGGCTGGCTAGATGGGCTTGGCTGATCTGCACTGGAGCCGCGCAAAAGCGGTTGGTAGTGAAGACTCCGGCCACCGTCGCCGTGGGCGCCAGGCGCAAGACCAGCAGATCCTTGCGGCCCGTCTTGCGAATGCCGGCTTCGGCATGTCCGAGTTCCACGCCGGTCACTGGCATCAGTTGCGCCGCATCCGGCAAGTGAAGATTAACCGCCATAGTTCCTCATCGTTTCCATGAAATTCTGGTTGCAAAAGACCTTCCCGCCCATCGGGCTGCGCGCAGGCATCAGCTCAGCTTCCCGTGGCACTGCTTGTATTTTTTGCCGCTGCCGCAGGGGCAGGGGTCGTTGCGGCCGACCTTGGGTACTTCCTGGCCATCCGGCACAGCGACAGCGCCGGCACCTGTCGGGGCCAGCAAGTCTTCTGCATCCATCTCGGGATTGAAGTCGGCGTGCTGGAAGTGGACATTGGCAAGCTGTGGCTGGGTCAGTTGCTGTTCGACGGCATCGACTTGCTCGGGCGACTGGATGCGTACCGTCATGATGAGTCGCACCACTTCATTCTTGATCAAGTCCAGCATTTGGCCGAAGAGCTCGAAAGCCTCGCGCTTGTATTCCTGCTTCGGGTTTTTCTGAGCATAGCCGCGCAGATGAATGCCTTGGCGCAGATGATCCAGCGCCGCCAAGTGTTCGCGCCAATGGGTGTCTATGCTTTGCAGCATGACGCTGCGCTCAAAGCTGGCAAAAGCATCGGCGCCGATGCTCTCGACCTTGGCCTCGTAGGCAGCCGTGGCCGCCTGCAGCACCCGGTCCAGCAATTCATCGTCGGCGACATCGGGCTCGGCCTGCAGCATCTGCGCCAGCGGTACTTCTAGTTGCCATTCGCTCGCAAGCAAGGCCTCCAGGCTCGTGATATCCCATTGTTCCTCCATCGACCCTTCCGGCACATGCTCACGGAAAATTTCGGTGAAGGCGCCCTGACGCAAGGCGGCAATCATGCCGGCGATATCATGCGACTCCAGCAACTCGTTACGCTGCTGGTAAATAACCTTGCGCTGGTCGTTCGAGACGTCGTCGTATTCCAGCAACTGTTTGCGGATATCGAAGTTGCGCGCCTCGACCTTGCGTTGAGCCGATTCAATCGAACGCGACACAATCCCGGCTTCGATCGGTTCGCCTTCCGGCATCTTCAGGCGTTCCATGATGGCACGCACCCGGTCGCCAGCGAAAATGCGCAGCAGGGAGTCGTCCAGCGACAGATAGAACCGCGAAGAGCCCGGATCACCCTGGCGCCCGGCGCGCCCGCGCAACTGGTTGTCGACCCGACGCGATTCGTGACGTTCGGTGCCGATGATGTGCAGGCCGCCGGCGGCCACCACCTTGTCGTGTAGCGACTGCCATTCATCCCGCACCTGCTGGCTGCGTACAGTCTTTTCTTCCTCGCTCAGGCTGGGGTCGGCGACCGCCATCTGCACCTGCTTTTCGAGGTTGCCGCCCAAAACGATGTCGGTACCACGACCAGCCATGTTAGTGGCGATCGTGATCATCTGCGGGCGTCCGGCCTGAGCGATGATCTCGGCTTCGCGTGCATGCTGCTTGGCGTTTAGGACATTGTGTTCCAGCCCCGCCTGGGTCAAGATGCCAGAGAGCAGTTCCGAATTCTCGATGGAGGTCGTTCCCACCAGCACCGGTTGGAAGCGGGCATGGCAATCCTGGATACCCAGCACCATGGCGTTGTATTTTTCTTCGGCGGTCTTGTAGACCTGATCCTGCAAATCCTTGCGCTGGCTGGGGCGGTTGGGCGGCACCACCACGGTTTCCAGGCCATAGATTTCCTGGAATTCATAGGCTTCGGTGTCGGCCGTGCCGGTCATGCCAGCCAGGTTGCCGTACATGCGGAAGTAATTTTGGAAGGTGATCGAAGCCAAGGTCTGGTTTTCGTTCTGGATGCTGACGCCTTCCTTAGCCTCCACTGCCTGATGCAGGCCCTCGGACCAACGTCGTCCTGTCATCATGCGCCCAGTGAACTCGTCGACAATCACGATTTCACCGTTTTGCACCACGTAATGCTGGTCCTTGTGGTACAGGGTATGGGCGCGCAGGGCGGCATACAGATGGTGAATCAGGGTAATATTTGCGGCGTCATAGAGCGAAGCGCCCTCGGCCAGCAAGCCCATCTCAGACAGAATATCTTCCGCTTTTTCGTGACCAGCTTCGGTCAGCAGCACCTGATGGGTCTTTTCATCTTTGGTGTAATCGCCTGGAACCTCGACCGTGCCCTTGCCGTCTGGAGTTTCTTCGCCGACCTGCTGGATCAGACGCTGCGGGACATCATTGATGCGCTGATACAGCACCGTGTTATTTTCCGCCTGACCAGAAATGATCAGGGGCGTGCGGGCTTCGTCGATCAGGATGGAGTCGACTTCATCAATGATCGCAAAACTCAGGGCGCGCTGGACCCGGTCGCCCGGCTCATACACCATGTTATCGCGTAGATAATCAAAGCCGAATTCGTTATTGGTACCGTAAGTGATGTCGGCAGCATAGGCTTCCTGCTTGGCCGGATGCGGCATCTGCGACAGGTTGATGCCAGTCGACAGGCCCAGCCACTGGTACAACTGACTCATGTTTTCGGCATCGCGCTGGGCCAGATAGTCATTGACGGTGACAATGTGCACGCCGTTGCCGGACAGTCCGTTCAGATAGGCCGGCAGCGTCGCCATCAGGGTCTTGCCTTCGCCCGTGCCCATTTCGGCGATCTTGCCTTCGTGCAGGACCATGCCGCCAATCAGCTGCACATCGAAGTGGCGCATCTTCATCACCCGTCGACTGGCTTCCCGGCACACGGCAAAGGCTTCGGGTAAGAGCGCGTCCAGCGCTTCACCCTTGGCAATGCGTTCCTTGAAGGCCGGAGTCTTGGCCTGCAACTCGGCATCGGAAAGCTTTTCCATGGCCGGTTCAAGCGCGTTGATTTCACGCACGCTCTTCTGATATTGCTTGACCAGCCGCTGGTTGCGGCTGCCGAAAATCTGGGTCAGTAATGACATGCTGGGATCTGTAAAATAGGTGCACAAAAAGACTGCGCGTAAGCTGCGACCGCGTCAAGCCCTGGAACTCAAGTCGGCGATTTTAGCACGCTGCCCTTGGCGATTAATCAAGCCCGATCATATGCCGCAGATGACCGGGCCTGTGGGCTTTCCAGCAGGCTCCTTCCTTTTTCTGGAATCAGCAGGCACGCTGCGCGCCAACCAGCCTGACAGGCTATTGACGTGGCTCCGTTAGCGCGCTAATAGCCTGCGGCGAAATGGTGAAGCCGTGTTTTTCCGCCTTTCTCTATGATAAGGTGCGCGCATGGATCGTCCGTCTTCCCCCCCTAACTTTCGCCCGGCAAGGCCTGCCTCTGCCGGACGGCCTGTGGCGCGCGAAGCGACGCGCTATCTGGAGCGGCACGACAAGTTCGCCGCCTTGCTGCCTGCCCTGACACGCATTGCTGCTTTGCAAAAAGAATGTTTGCGGCTGTTGCCCAACATGTTTGCCCAGTGCAGCGTGCTGAATTGCGAAATAGACCAGTTGATGATTTCCGCTCCCAATTCCGCCATCGCTGCCCGTCTGCGCCAGTGCCTGCCGCAGTTGCGCACCGGCCTGACGCAAGCCGGCTGGCACGTCGAGCGCGTTCGCATCAAGGTGCGCATGGCTGCCGAACTGGGCACGCCGGCGCCAGCGCCTGCTCCCATGCGGGTCATGCCGCCCAAAGCGCTGGAAGCGCTGACTGATCTGCAGCAGACGCTAGACGCTTCCTCGTGCGACAGCCCCTTAAATCAAGCATTGGAGCGGCTGCTGGCGCACCAGCGTGGAAAGTAAAACCGGGAAAGAGTTGACTCTGGGTTCAGGCAGGATGCGACGAGGCAGTGCAGTAGCGCTTCAGCACAGCGCCCATTCTTGACCTACCTGGCGCGCATAAGCGGGAGGCGCAGCCTCTTCAGTGTAGAAGCTGACGATTTCATAAGCGTCAGGCTGGGCCAGCAAGGCGCGCAGCAGCTGATTGTTCAGGCCATGGCCAGATTTATGGGCAACATAACTGGCCAGCAGCGGATGACCAACCAGATACAGGTCGCCGATGGCATCCAGGATCTTGTGGCGCACAAACTCATTTTCGTAGCGCAGCCCGTCTGGATTGAGAATACGGTACTCATCCATGACGATGGCATTTTCCAGCGAACCACCCCGCGCCAGCCCCAAGCCGCGTAAAGTTTCCACATCCTGCATGAAACCGAAGGTGCGCGCACGCGAGACTTCACGCACATACGACTGGGCACTGAAATCCACCTCAGCCACCTGGCCGGTACCATCGACAGCCGGATGGTTGAATTCAATGAAGAACTTGAGTCGGAAGCCCTCAAAAGGCTCCAGGCGCGCCCACTTTTCATCGCCAGGTTTGCCGTCACGCACTTCCACCGGTTTCAGCACCCGAATGAATTTTTTGGCACGGGGCTGCTCTTCCAGACCGGCTTGCTGCAACAGGAAGACAAAAGAGGAGGCCGAGCCGTCCATAATCGGAATTTCCTCGGCGCTGACATCGACGTACAGATTGTCAATGCCCAACCCGGCGCAGGCTGACATCAAGTGTTCCACCGTCGAGACCTTAACCCCGTCCTGTTCAAGGGTCGATGCCATGCGCGTGTCGCCCACCATCAACGCTGCGGCTGGCAAGTCGACTGGCGGTTGCAAGTCGACCCGGCGAAAGACGATGCCGGTGTCGGGCGCAGCCGGGCGCAAGGTCAGTTCGACTTTAGTTCCGGAATGCAGGCCGACGCCAACCGTACGGGTGACCTGCTTGATGGTGCGTTGCTTGAGCATCCAGTCATTATAGCAACCGGACATTGCCTCAACGCTGTAAGCAAGAGTAAACAAGCCCATGCCTTTCTAACTTCTCGCCCACAAAAAAACGGCACTCGCAGGTGCCGTTTTTCAAGCCCAGCACGTCTGCGCCAGGAAAGATTCGCAGAAATAAGACTCTTGATGAGCTATTTCTACAAAGCCGCTGTACTTACATCTGTGCCAGCAGCTTATCCGCGCTGGAGACGTCCAGCTTACCGCCTTCGTCGACGTTGAGCTGCTTGACCACGCCGTCGTCGACCAGCAACGAATAGCGCTGCGAACGCGTACCCATACCGGCCTTGGAGAAGTCCGCATCCAGACCGAGTTCCTTGGTGTACTGGGCACTGCCGTCGGCCAGCATACGCACTACACCAGCGCAATTTTGTTCACGGCCCCAAGCACCCATGACGAAGGGATCGTTAACCGAGATGCACCAGATTTCATCCACGCCCTTGGCTTTGAAGTCTTCAGCGTGCTGCACGAAGCCGGGAACGTGTTCGGCCGAGCAGGTCGGGGTAAATGCACCCGGCACTGCGAAGATTACAATTTTCTTGCCCTTGGTCATTTCGCTGACGCTGAAACGGTTGGGGCCGACAGAGCAGCCTTCGGTCGCGGTATCGATGTACTCGGAAAGTTTGCCTTCTGGCAGGCGATCGCCAACTTTGATTGTCATCCGTTATCCTTTGATAGTGAATAATTGAGCAGAATGCTGTCTGCGCAGCCAACCAAGCGGCGGCTGACGCACAGTGCAGTATGCCTTGTCCGAGCGTTTTTTGCAGATGACAAAAAAGCCAGTGTTTCCGTAAATGACGGAAAGCACTGGCTTTGTTCCTGCAAGGCTGGCGCCGATTGCGCCAACCGGACGCTCTCAGTCCGCCTGCTTGCGCAGAAAAGCCGGAATGTCGTAGGTTTCCATGCCGTTCTTTTCCAGTGCCCGCACCGTGTCGGAGGCAGAAGAGTCGCGGCGCCAGACGGCGGGTTGCTTCAGGCCATCGAAGGAAGGCTTGTTCAAGCCCGTGCCCTGACCCATGCTGATGTCTGCCAGCAACGGCTCGTTGTGGGTGCCAGTACGCAAGTTTTGTTGCGAATGCACCAGTTGCACCGGCTTGGTGGCCTTACCTAGACCGGTCGCCACTACCGTGACCCGAATTTCGTCACCCATCTCGTCGTCGTAGGCAATGCCCTGAGCAATCGAGGCGTCGGGGGCGGCAAAGGCGCGCACAGCCGCCATGACTTCCTTGATTTCCTTGCCCTTCAGGCTGCGGCTAGCAGTGACGTTGACCAGCACGCCGCGCGCGCCCGACAGGTCGATACCGTCCAACAGAGGCGACGCCACGGCCTGTTCTGCGGCTAGGCGGGCGCGGTCCACACCGGAGGCGGTGGCTGTTCCCATCATGGCCTTGCCCTGTTCACCCATGATGGTCTTGACGTCGTTGAAGTCGACATTGATGTGGCCTGGGACATTGATGATTTCGGCGATACCGGCTACGGCATTGTTGAGTACGTCATCGGCATGGGCCAGCCATTCGATCATGCTGTCGTCCTCATAGATGTCTTCCAGCTTTTCGTTGAGGATGATGATCAGGGAATCCACATGCTTGGACAGTTCCTCCAGGCCTTCCTCGGCTAGCTCCATGCATTTTTGGCCCTCGTAGGAAAAGGGCTTGGAGACTACGGCGACCGTCAGTGCGCCCTGCTCCTTGGCGATTTCAGCCACGACAGGTGCAGCGCCGGTACCGGTGCCACCACCCATGCCGGCAGCAATGAAGACCATGTGGGCGCCGCGCAGGGCATCCTCAATGCGGTCACGCGACTCTTCTGCCAGTTGTCTACCGACCGACGGCATCATGCCTGCACCTAGCCCGGTTTCGCCGATCTGAATGACGTTGTGGGCGGTTGAGTTCTTTAGTGCCTGGGCATCTGTATTGGCGGCGATAAATTCGACGCCGCTGACGCCCTTGTTGATCATGTGCTGCACAGCATTGCCACCGGCGCCACCGACGCCCACGACCTTGATCACAGTACCTAGTGATGCGCTATCAAGCATATCGATTTCCATGATGATTCCCTCTTATTTAAAAAATGCAGCGGTGCTGGCTTGCTGGCGATGACAACGGACTGCCGCGACTGCAATAAATGACAAAATGAATAAACCCTTTTTCCCTGTCTGTCGGAGCGCTTCTCGCTCCTTCCCTCTTGCTGCTTCTGCCTGCAAGTCAGGACGGCAGGATCCCAGCTTGCTGTCCTTCACCTTGCACCAATGTCGCAGGCGCTCAGAAATTTCCTAAAAACCATTCTTTCAATTTGTTCCAACCGGCTATGAACGAGCCTTCCTGACGGGTCACGACGTGGCCGCGCAGATATTGTTTTTTTGCTTCCAGCAACAGACCCAGCACCGTAGCGTAACGCGGACTGCACACTACATCCGCCAACTGCCCAGTGTATTCAGGAGTGCCAATACGCACCGTCTTCAGGAACATGTCCTCGGCCAGTTCTACCATGCCCGGCATCAGGGAAGTGCCACCCGTCAAGACGATGCCAGACGAGACCACACCTTCGTAGCCGGATTCGCGCACCACTTGGTGCACCATGGCAAACAGCTCTTCCACCCGTGGCTCGATCACTGCCGCTAGAGTCTGGCGCGAAAGGCTGCGGGTCGAACGGTCACCCAGGCCCGGGACCTCGATCTTCTGGTCCGGATCGGCCAAGGACTGCTTGCACACGCCAAAGCGCAGCTTGATGTCCTCGGCTTCGCGCGTGGGCGTGCGCAGGGCCATGGCAATGTCACTGGTGATCTGATCACCCGCGATCGGAATGACGGCTGTGTGGCGAATCGCACCCTCGGTGAAGATGGCCACATCGGTGGTCCCTCCGCCGATGTCAACCAACACTACACCCAATTCCTTTTCATCCTCGGTCAGTACCGCCTCGGCCGAGGCCATGGGCTGCAGCGTCAGATCGGCGACTTCCAGGCCGCAGCGGCGCACGCACTTGACGATGTTTTGAACCGCAGACACCGCACCGGTGACGATGTGCACCTTGACTTCCAGCCGGATGCCGCTCATACCAATCGGTTCGCGCACATCTTCTTGATTGTCAACAATAAATTCCTGCGATACCACATGCAAACGCTGCTGGTCGGTTGGAATATTGACAGCCTTAGCGGTTTCAATCACCCGCGCCACGTCCGCCGCCGTCACCTCTTTGTCCTTGATCGCCACCATCCCGCTGGAATTAAAGCTGCGAATGTGACTGCCGGCAATGCCGGTATAGACGTTTCTGATCTTACAATCGGCCATCAGTTCCGCTTCTTCGAGCGCGCGCTGAATAGATTCGACCGTGGCCTCGATATTGACCACGACTCCTTTCTTCAGGCCGCGCGATTCGTGCTGGCCCAATCCGATGACTTCATGCCTGCCGTTGGGTAGGATTTCAGCGACCACCGCCACCACCTTGGAGGTGCCGATGTCCAGTCCCACGATCAGATTCTTGGCGTCTTTTGTCATAATAATTTTCCGCTATTTCTTTTTACGATCCGATCCGAACTTCAAGCCACGTGCCTTCAGGGCCAAGCCATTCGGATAGCGCATGTCCACACTGTCGATCCGGTCCTGCAGGTGAGTCAGCAGTTGCGGATAGACTTCTACCAGTCGCGCCACCCGCGCCTGCAGGATGGCGTCATTCTGTTCCCGACCCAACTTCAGGGTCACTCCATTGTTCAGGGCTGCGCTCCAGGCATAGCGCGCCGACAGGTGCAGGGCCACCGGCTTGAGCCCAGCCGGCGCTAGCCAGGTGGTGAGGTCGACGTAGCGCGCGACCACGTCCCGCGCACTGTCATCGGGACCGTTAAAATGGGGCAGTTCACCCTCCTCCTCGGCCTCAGCCAGGTTGGCGGTAAACACGTCGCCCATGACCGACACCAGCCGACCCTGCTCACCCCAGGTCGCCAGCGGCACGTGTTCTTCGAGGGTTACTACCAGTTTGTTGGGCCAGACTCGGCGTACCGCTGCTGCTCGCACCCAAGGCACGGATTCGAAGGCGTCCCGGGCTGCATTCAGGTCAGTAGTGAAGAAATTCCCCTGCAGGCGCGGCACAGCCGTGTTCTGGATGGTCAGCGCACTGACATAGCGCAGCGGCACTTTTTCCATCGCCTCTACACGCACTTCGCGCAGCGTAAACATCGGTTGCTGGGCCAACCACCAGCCGCTGGCCGCCAGCAGCGCCAATAGCGCTGCCGTGGTCAGGAAGCTGGCGCAGGCATTCAGCAGTTTGATGTCATGCCACATGGTGTTTACTTGTCAAGTTGGCGCGGGTTGATCGGAATTTCTTTTGTGGCTGACTTA